>CAKRAM010000156.1 GCA_934294965.1 uncultured Clostridia bacterium | reverse complement strand
GTATTGCGCCAACGCACAAATCCTAAAATAGGTTTTTGCGCGGTTTTCGCTCAAACGGCAGTTGTTTTTATTTTCAAAAGCGGTGTGGCTTTGCGTTGAACTCCAAAAGTCGGGCAGATAATTGCATAAGTCGGATTTTTGAATGTGTCGGTTGTTTCGGTTTGTGCTGTAATCGCTGCAACAAGTCCAACCTAGCCGCATTTGCCAAAAGAATAACAAAAAATCACAATAACAAAAAAAGGAAGCCCTCTCGGAATTTACCGAGGGGGCTTCATAACGTAAGAGTTCAATCTGTAAGCAGAGTTCTGTATTGGACGGTTATCTTTATAAGGCTGTCGTTACCGACAGTCTCCAGCGAGTATGTCGAGATGCCGAGCAGGCATTTTATCTCATTTCTTGCACCGAGTGGGGTTTACATGTACGCGTTGTCACCAAAACGTATGTAGGCTCTTACCCTGCATTTCCACCCTTACAAGGATTGCTCCCTGCGGTATATTTCTGTTGCACTTTCCTTAAAGTCGCCTTCACAGGCCGTTAGCCTGCACTCTTGCTCTGTGGTGCTCGGACTTTCCTCGTAGGCAATTGCCCACGCAACCGTCTGGTTGTCTCTTACCGTTAGGCATTATACCGCCGCAAGACTCATTTGTCAATCGAAACGGCGCAAGTCGCCGCCTCATTCCCTCCCTACCACCATTGTTGACAAATAATATCCTTGCCTTTCGGCTAGTTGCTATTGACATTTTTCTTGTACTTTTGCAGTTTCATAAGCAAAATACAACCGCTTTGCTTACATTAAACGTTTTCCGCAATTGTCACTGCTAGGGCGATGCGTGTTTTGCTTCCGTCCCATTGTTCCCGCAAAATTTAACTGTACTAACGTGTCGATTCCGCAATTTGTTTTTCGCGTGCGTTTTCGGTAAGCCGAAAGACGTTACGTTGCCTTTCAGCCTATTTCTTCGGCAAAACTCACGTAATCGATGCTCTTCAAGGCTTCCAAAATTTGTTCGTGCGTTTTCATCTTTTTCAATTCTTTGCTTACAATGGATAGCCTCATGGAGTACACTGCAAGTCCGCTGTTGATAAAAGCCGAATTTATCTCAACGTCGTCAATGCTGATTCCCAAGCGGCGCAACGTTGTCATAAAGTTGTTCAAATCGTTTTTGGAAAGCAACTCCACGTGGATTTCAAAGTGAGTGGAGTGCTGTTTTAAGCGTTTTTCCACAGCCGGCAGAACTTCCAATATGATTGCGTATACCACAATCAAAATCATTGTCGGCGTATATAGTCCCGCGCCGACTACCAACCCGAAAATTCCGCAAGCCCAAAGCCACCCCGAAGTGGTTAGTCCCTTCAACTGATTTTTTGCGCCCCACAAAACGCTGTTGCCGGAAAGTATTGCTGCTCCCACAATGGAAGCAGCCGAACAAACGGGAAACGTTGCGCCGAGTGCTTTGTCCAAAATCATACAGGAGGTTGAAGTTAGCGACAGCAACAAAAATGTTTTCAGTCCTGCCGTGTGTCCCTTGGTGGAGCGTTCGCAACCAACCAAAAAAGCAAACCCCAGCGAAAGTGCGCAGCGAAGCAAGATAGACCAAACGGTAATGTCGCTTGCCCAAGTTCCAAGTAGTTTTGCAATGTAGTCCGTGTAATTCATATCGTTTTCTCCGTAAAATTTTTTGTAGTTTAGTACTATTTGCAAAATGCAAAAAGTGTCGGTTGTGTATGATTTGTGTTGCTTTTATTCATAAATTTTTTGCCAAAATTCAAACCGTTGGCAAATTATTTGTGCGTGTTTATCTTGCTGTTTCGGTAAAATGTGTGACGTTCTGTCCGATGTTTGTCGGATTTGTTGCTCAAGCATGCATGCGGAGCGCATTTTTCGCAAAATCAGCAAGTGATTGTGCAAACGGTGCAATTTATGTCAATGGCGCAGTCGTCGCATATTGGCAACGTAGTATTCTTCCGCGGCTTCGTCAAAAGCTTGTTCGTTTTCTCTCTCTATTGTCGGAGGCGGAAGCGTTTGCCTGATTTTATCTATTTGTTCAATCAGTTTTTCCACTTGGTTTTGTTGTTGTGTCAGATCAATAGGTTGGTCGCTTGGTACTTCTTCTAGCGGAGAGGAGTAAGATTTGGACAAATTCAACGCCAGTTTTGCGCATGCAGGACCTATAAGTTCGTAAAGCACGCTGGAAGCAAGTATAATCGTTTCCAACGATGCACCCACGTTTCCGCCTATTGTTCTCGATGCCAACGTCGCCAGCCCGATTGCCACACCGGCTTGAGGAATAAGCGCAAGTCCCAAGTAATTTCGCACGTTTTTGTCCTTTTTCGTCATCAAACAGCCCAGTAGGGCTCCGATGTATTTGCCTACGATTCTAACTACAAAATACACGATTCCGATAACAATCAAACTTAATCCCGCAACCGAGTCGCTTGCGTTGAACAAAGCCGATAGGTCGAAGTTTGCTCCGGAACGCACAAAAAACAACAGCAAAATCGGCGGTGAAAAGTAGTTCAGTTGCTTAAAAAGTTTGTCGTTGTCGGCAACGTTGCGATATACCGTTCCCATCGCCATGCATCCAAGCAGTGGCGAAACGTCAAACAACGCGCACAGTCCGCAAAAACTCAACATAACCGATAGTGCGATTATCAGCCTGTTGTCGTCCGAGCGGTTGCCGATGAGTAGTTTCAACACGTATCCGAAAAGTCCGCCCAAAACAAATGCCGCCACGTTGTATGCCAGCGGCAGCAGCACTCCGCCGGCGGTAACCGTGCCGCTAACGGTTGCAGTGGCAATTGCAATCGCAACGGAAAACGCAATCAGTCCTACAACGTCGTCCAACGCAACCACTTGCAGCAAAGTGTCCACAAAGTCGCCTTTGGCGCCTGTTTGGCGTATTGTCATAAGGGTTGATGCCGGGGCGGTAGCGGCTGCAAGCGCCGCAAGCGTAACGGAGAAAGCCATTCCCAAATCCATAACGAAAAACGTCACGATAAACACAAAGATGCAAGCCATGATCGACTCGAACACGGTAATAACCATGTTTTTTGCGCCGTTAGCTTTAAGTGCGGAAAGCTTAAAAAATTCGCCCGTGCCAAACGCGATAAAAGCCAACGCCACGTCGGCAAGGAAACTCATTCCGTCAATCACCGTTTGCGGAACGATTCCGATGCAGTGCGGACCAATCAAAATGCCGGCAATGATGTATCCGGTAACGTTGGGAAGTTTCAACAGTTTTGTAAGTCGTGTAAGCAAAAATCCCGATGCCAACATAACGGCAATCGAGATTATTATTTGCGCCACGAAAGGAAATTTTTGTAGCATAAGTTTTCTCCAAAATAAAACACGGATTGGCAGGCATATTTGCCGAAAGACAAGCAAATCGCTTGCGAAACTTTTCGACATATGATACACTTGAGGCGTGATAAAGTCAAATTATGAAGTTTTATCAAAACATAACTTTCGCTAATAAGCGAGAAAGGGGATAATATAACTATGTCATTTGCAGATGAGCGTTTGGAAACGTTTGCAACGGTTTGCGATTGCAAAAGTTTCACCAAGGCGGCGGAAAAACTTTCGCTAACTCAACCGGCAGTAAGTCAACACATTCGCAAAATAGAAGAGGAACTGAACGTCAAATTGTTTTTGAGGAGAAAAGGCGACCTTGTTTTGTCCCCTGAAGGGGAAGTTGTGTTGCTCTATGCCAAAAGAATGCGTGCATTATGCCAAACAATGCTCGATAGCGTAAAGTTCTCCAAAAGCGGACTTAAAAAGATTCGCATCGGCATAACCCACACGCAGGAGAGCGGTTTGATGGTGGAAGTGCTTTCCCGTTTGGCAGGAACAACGGATAACGTGAGCATAACTTTTATTACTGACAACATAACAAATCTTTATGATATGCTGGAAAATTTTGAGATTGACGTTGCCGTAATAGAGGAAAAACCCACCAAACCAAACCTAAATTTCGTGGTGCTGGCTACAGAC
>CAKRAM010000155.1 GCA_934294965.1 uncultured Clostridia bacterium | reverse complement strand
GACTACGACCGCTCGGTGCTGAAATTTGAACGCTACGAGCAGGGAAGTGCGCTGACGGGACTTACTCTCACCACAACCGGCAAGGAAGTTGAGACATCGGAATTTAGGTTCTTGTACGACTCCGCCGACGGCGTGTGCGACAAATCCAACGGCACGATGCTGGTTTTGACCTTTTCCGTTATCGGCGACGGCGATTGTCGCGTTACGCTGTCTTACAAAAAGAACGCCGACGTTATTGCCTTGAAGAACGGCAAACAAACGTTTGTGAACCCACTCGTACAAAGCGCAGGCATAAGGCGCGGCGACGGCGGAAGCGTTTCGGTTGTGACTATTCCGTCCGAGCACGAGCCTGTGGATTGGCTTACCGTTGCAATCGTTTCGGCTTCGGTTGTTATTGCCGGTTCGCTGGTGCTGCTGCTTGTGGTGATTTTCTGCAAAAAAAGATAGGGTTTCCGCCTTATCTCCGACTATTTGGGCGGAACTTGGCTTTTGTTGCGCAACGCCCTATATTGTTGGCACTTTACAAAATTTACTCAAGGTGAAAAATGAAAAAACAAAAAATTTTCCTATGCGCTTGCATTGCCTGTTTGGCGGTGGTGTTGCTGGTTGCGGCTTTTGCTTTGCAGGGCGGCGTCGTTGCCAATGCCGACGAGCCTATAACCTTTTCGGTTGAAAGCAAAACCGTTCACCGCGGACAACGCTTCACGCTTTCCGTTTTTGTGAGCAACAACAGCGGAATAGACTCGGCATTTTTGTCCCTATCCTACGATAAAACCGTGTTCGCTCTTGTGGACGTAACTCGCGGGGACGCGCTTGCCTCGATGAACTTTACCAAATCCGGAAGTTACGACGTTTTCCCTTTCCGCGTGTTGTGGGATTCCGTAACGGAGGACGCCACCAACGGCAAAATCGTAACTTTTACCTTCGATAGCGACGTTTCCGCCTCGGAAGGCAACTATGAGTTTGTTATTACCGACCTAAAAACGTATTCCGAAGGACAAAGCCGACCGATCGTCGCGGGCGGTACGGTTACCCTAACAAAAGGGCAGTATATCGCCGTATTTCGCAATTGGGACGGCGAAACGCTGCAAACAAAGGAATTTAACGACGGCGACGTTCCTATCTTTGACGGCGTAAAGAAACCGTCCAGGGCGGCGGACGAAATGTACGTTTACGCTTGGGACGGCTGGACTGCCGACGTTGCTCAAAAACCCGACGAACTTATCTTTGTGGCGCGCTTTTTGCTTACGCCCGTGCAGTACCAACTTTCCTACTACGTTGCGGACAGCCAAAACTCCGAGCTTAAACTTTTGGCGGAACAATCCGCCATTTGCGACTTCGGTAGCGAAATAGAGTTTCCATCCCCGTCAAAGGAAAATTGCACCTTTGTGGGTTGGTTTGTGGACAGCGGCTTTACGCAAAAATTCCATCAAAGCACAATGCCCGCGCGGGATTTGGAATTGTTCGGATACTTTAAGTTGAACGTGCGCGGTCAGGCGCCGCAAGTCAAGTTGGTTTCGGCAGACATTGTCGGCGGAAAAAACCGCGTGGACGTGACAATTTCCGACAATATCGGATTGTGCGACCTTATTCTCACCTTGGACTACGACCGCACCGCCTTTGATTTTGTAGGCTTCGAGCGCGGCGATGCGTTCGGCGGAGCGTCTTTTGAACACACCAACGTAAACACGCCAGACGGCTACAACGCAAATCCTTTCAAATTCAGTTGGACAAACTCCTTTAACGTTACCGACAACGGCAAGTTGCTCACTTTGTATTTCGCGCCCAAAAGCGGGGCAACCGTCGGCGGATACCCTGTCACGTTTACGTTCGACGCCGCTTCCGACGTGCATTATGCGGACAATCGCGGCAACCGTTGGCTTTCGGCTTTGGATATCGTGCCTTGCACCCTTGCCGTCGGCACGGTGAACGCTTGGAACGAACGCACCGAACAGGGGCTTGTGGAAATAGGCGTTTCGTCCGACGCGGACTACTCCGCCGATACAAAACTAGCCGTGGAATTGATTACCGACAAAATCGGCATCGACGAACGGGACAACCTTTCTAAAAACGGCAAACTGCTTGCGGCTTACTCCATAACGCTTCACACCGACGGAGCAACCGTTGACGTACAACCGGGCAGCAGGCTTACCGTCAGAATAAAACTTTCCGCCGAGCAGGCAAAAGCCAAAAATCTGCGCCTGTACTACGTGGGCGACGACGGCTTTGCCGTGCAGGTTGACAGCAAAGCGGAAAACGGCTACCTCGTGTTTGAAACCGACCACCTTTCCAAATGGGTGATCATGGGCGACGTTGCGAATTCCGCCTCGTCTCCGGTGGTTGCGGTTATTTTGCTTTCCGTGTTTGCCGCGGCGTGCCTTGCGTACGTGATTGCGGTTACCGTTCGCACGCGTAAGGGCAAGGAATTGTTCCTCGGCGGCAAAAAAGGAGGCAACGAATGAGTGAGTGCATTTTGGCAAATGCCGCGTGTGCGGCGTTTCACGACGGCGAGTGCGTTGCTTGGATTTCGATTACGGCATGCATCGTTTCTCTTGCGACGCTTGCCGCATTGACGTTTTTTAGGTGCAACAAAACCGCGCGTTTGGCGGTTTCCGTTTGGAACGTGGTTGCCGTGGTTTGCTCGGTTGTGGTGCTTGTTTTGCACGCGTGCGTGTTCTCGGTTGTGGCAACGGTTTTTGCCGCATTGCTATGCGCCTTTGCGCTTGCAATCTTCTTCCGAAACGAAAAACCGCAGTTTTCGCTCGGGAACGACGGCGCGTACGTCGTTTTTGAACGGGACGGCAAGGTGGAACTGTTGCTGTTTGACGATCAAAACAAACTTTTGGCAAAAAGTCCCGCGTTGTTTGACAGCGCGGAAGAAGCCAAACGTTATGCGGCAAAATGTATCGCCGCCGCAAAAATCGCCGTGCTGCGCGACGGTGAAAATGAAATTTGCCCCGCCTTTGAGCCGATTTGCTCGGGCGACGAATATTTTTGCAAACTTGTCGGAGAACAGGGCGAAACGTTGCTGGTTTCTCCGTCTTGCAAAACGCCGTACGCCGCAAAATGCAATTTGGCAAGTTTTGTCGGCGCGGTACTATCCACAAAACTGCTTGCCGCTTTCGTCAGCGACGATTTTTAGGTAGGCAAAAGCGATTTATTAAACCTTCACCGCAATGCGGGACGGCTTTGTCGTAAAATCGCCGCTCGGAAAACGGCACGCCGCTTGTGCAAAACGTTTTCGCCCAAGCGTGCGCAAAAAATTCACTAACGTATAACGCCTTTTGCGGATAATTGCGGCGCGGACGGCAAAAATTGTTAATGCCGCATGGAAACGACAAATTACGTTGCAGGGATTGCCCTCGGTCGGCAATCCTTTTTTTGTTGCCAAATCGCCGTTTGTTTGGTACAATACTGCCATGAACGGTTACGATTTCGACAAAACAATACTTCGAGGCAACAGCGTTCAGCGGTTGTTTTACTACTGTATGGTGCGGTTTCCCTACCTAATTTTGTATATGGTGGCGGATATTTTTATCGCGCTTTTGTACGCCGTGCGGATTTTGAACAAGCACAGGTTTTTGACCGCGCTGGAAGGCTTTTTGCTGTTTGTCCCCAACCGACAAAAGGTTATCGAACGGTTTTGGGACAAAAATTTGAAGCATATAAGGTCTTGGTATTTGTGTCTGAGGCGGGACGACGACGTTGTGATTTCGGCTTCTCCGCAATTTGAAGTGGAAGTTGCCGCCGAGCGCTTGGGCGTAAAGTGCATTGCCACCGAAGGTAGCGTCGAGCCGCTTAAATTCGGCAAAGTTCACTGCTACGGCGCGGAAAAAGTTGTTGCCTACAAGCGTGCGTTTGGGGATACTCCGCTTCTTAGTTACTATTCCGACTCTTGGTCGGACGAACCGATGTTCGCTTTTGCGCAAAAAGGCTACCTGGTAAAGGGTGACAACGTGTTTTTGGTGTACGAAAACGGCAAAAAATTGAAAAAATCCGATTGGAAACAGGTGATAAAAAACGGCAATTTTACCGACGAAGCCGAACAATAGAGGCTGTTGTGGCGTAAAACTTTGACAAACAATGCACGCGTTTGGGTTTTTACGCGATGTTTGTTATTAAAATAAACGACAAGCCTCAGGTGAGGCAACGTGGGTTGTTGCCAACGATTCAACAGGTTAAACACAACGGGGCTTGCGCTTTCGGCAGGAGAAGCAATATCGGCAAACGGCGCAAACCGAGAGGCATTATTATCGATAATAAATTCAAAATATCGAAGGGGCGTTATCGCTTTTTCCGATTGGCGAAACAAATCGCGCCGCTGTCTGCGCAACAAAGGCTGCGGCAAACATCATCTAAATATGTTTACAAACAAAAACGGTCTGAAAGTAATCTTCAAACCGTTTTTTTTTGTTGCTCAAATGCGCGAGGTTGCAACGTTTGTTAAACGCAAGCGCAAAATCGCGTGGTTTGTTCCGCACGCCTTGCCTAAAATCCGTTAAGCGTAGTAAAAACGTTGTCGGTTTGCGTGCGCGCGGAGGAATTGTTGCCGCAAAGCCGATTGTAGTAGCAATTTAGCAGCAAAATCACAAAAGCAATAACCAGCCCGTTTGTAAGGGACAGTTTGTTGTCCTTATCCAACACGGCGTACAGCAATAGCAAATACAGTAAACTTCTTGTAATATTCATCGTTATCCCCTTCGATACTACAATATTAGTGCAAATCCCGTCTTATTCGACATTTTTTCGTTGAGCATACAATTTATCATAAGAGGGCAAACATGGTGTTCCTGTCAAACGTTTGCAAAACAGCGGCAGTCATAAATTTGCTCGCAAGGATTTTCTGCTTTGACGTTTTTTAAGCAAGAACGAAAAACGTTAGCGTTTGCGGCAAACATACAACGGTACGAACGTTTTGCCGACATGTATAATATTTGCTTCGTATTGTTTCATATCGGAAGTTTTGTCGCATAGCGCGAGGAGCATATCGAGCAGAACCGACGAATTTACACACAATAGAAGGCAACGCAAAAGTTTTTGTGGCAAATCCGCAAGGTTTTCTTGTTGATTATTTATACGCCAACAGTGAGGATAAAATACCATGCTAACAGCAACCAACGAAGTTTTGGACGATTTGGAATGTTACTTGCCGGATGCGGACTCGGTTAAAAAGATTGCCCGCTTTTTTGCGCTGTTTGCCGATTCTACCCGCGTAAAACTGCTTTCGGCTTTGGCAATTTCGCCGCTGTGCGTAACCGATTTGTCGGCAATTTTAAGCATCAACCAAACCACTGTGTCGCACCAATTGCGAATACTAAAAGATATGAACGTGGTGGAAAGCATTCGCAACGGCAAAATTTTGCAGTACAAAATTTGCAATCCCAAAATCAACGAAATTTTGCTCGTGGGCGTGGAGTGTTTGGGATATTGACCGCTGTTTTGCGCAAAGCGGATGTCGATGGATTTTTTATCACAAACTGTTTTTGCGGCAAGTCGGCTTTTGCCGTGTTAAACCTTGTAGTTAGATAAAGGCATGGTCGCTTTACAAACAAAATTTGTTACGTATTACGCGCTTCTGTTGTTTTTTGCATACGTCATAATCATGCCGAGCGGCGAAAAAGTTTTGTGGTTTTGCTCGGCAGAGTCCGACATATTTTCCTTTTCTACGGTTTGCTTGCATTGGCAAAATTCTTTGTTTCAAGCAAAAAATATTGTAAAAATTATGTAAAAAAATTTTGTTTTGTGCTATAATGTGTAATAAATATTTACTTTTCTACGCAAGTAAAGACGCAAATCGGAGGGATTATGTACAAAAACATCGTTTTTGACGTTTACGGAACGCTTATAAACATCAACACGGACGAAATATCTCTTTCCGTTTGGGAACAGGTTGCAAAAACAATGAGGTTTTACGGCGTGGACTATGGCGCGGCTGAACTTTGCGGCGGATATTTCGGCTTGTGCAAAAAGTATATGGACGAGGGCAATCAACGTCACGAATATCCGGAAGTGGACGTGGTAAAAGTGTTTTCGGATTTATTTGCCAACAAAGGCAAAAAAGTCAGCGACGCTTTTGCCGAACGCATCGCCCAGCAGTTCAGAATTTCTTCGCTACATCATCTGTCGCTTTACCCCAACGTGGAGGCAACACTTCAACATCTTAAGCACATCGGCAAAAAATTGTACGTGCTTTCCAACGCACAGGCGGCTTTCGCCAAAGTGGAACTTTCCTCTTTGGGAATAACCGGACTGTTTTCCGGCATAGCGTACTCGTCGGATTACGGCTGTTCCAAACCGTCGTCGGAGTTTTTTAACGCAGTACTTAACAAGTACGGACTGGACAAATCTCAAACGTTGTACGTTGGCAACGACGCTCGTTGCGACGTGGACGGCGCAAACAATTGCGGCATGGACACCGTTTGGCTAAAAACAAACTTGACCGACGGATACGTTCGTCCCACCACGCAGCCGACCTACACGATTGACAACGGCGACTTTTTGAAAATTGTCGATATAGTCAGTGACGATTAGCCTCCGCCGTGGCTGTAATCGCACCCAAGCGTCGCAGTACGTCGTTACGCTCTCTCGCTGATTGGCAGCACGGTGTCAGTTGCGTTTGAACCAATTTTAACGCCGTCACGACTGTTTGGGCTTTGCTCTACGCCCTCCACGTACGGTCAAGTACGCGTTCGGTTGCTTGCCTCGTCAAACAAGCCGCAAAGCCAGCATTGGCCGTTAAGGCGTTAAAACACTATGTTCCGCCGGAGTTAAACGAAAGTAGCATGATCGTTTATTTTGACTACTGCCGATAGCAAATGATGTATTTTGACGGAGTGCTACATGCTTTGGCAGTGGGTTCAAATGCAATTTCTGCTGCCTAGTTGAAAACGCCGATGAATACCACAAAGCGTGGCAGCAGTTGAGCGCGCAGACGAACAACTACAATAATGCAGTGACAATTAAAATTGAAATATACAAAAACAAAATGCGTCCGAAAGCCTAAAAACTTTCAGGGCGCATTTTTAATAATCAAGTATTGAGCGTTTGTTTAGTGTATTCCTGCCGCAACGAGTGCCATAACGGAACGAACGTTGCGGATGTTTGTTATAAACGCTTTTGCGTGCAAAAATATTCGTGTTCACTCGCAAAGTTGCAAGCGCGATGGTGTCAAGCACAAACAGATTTGCCGTATTTGCGGCAAAAACAATCGGGAAAATAGGTTATTCCATTCCGCGAAGTTCGGCGGCGGGAACGTACTTTTTTGCAATCTCCAAGTAGCGGTGCATTTGTTCGTCGCTCGCTCCGGTAACGGTGCCGTCGATAAGGTCGCCGCTGTCCACAAACTTTTGCAAGTAGTATTTGGG
>CAKRAM010000154.1 GCA_934294965.1 uncultured Clostridia bacterium | reverse complement strand
CAACCCCTTACCAATAAAAACAAATATGCAAAAGAAAATTTATACAACAGAACAATTACCCGTGGCGGTTACGTACCCTGCGGAATACTTTTCCGTCAAGGACACGCTGGAATGCGGACAGATTTTTCGCTACTATGACCTGGGCGAAGGTTACTACGGTGTTTTTAGCGGCGACAAGTACGCCCAACTGCATACCGACGGCGACACGGTTGCGGTGCAGACGGAATGGGGTGAGTACTTTGCCGACTTCTTTGCGCTGGACACCGATTATTCGCAGACGGTCGCTCGCATTTCGGCAATTTCGCCCCTTATGAAACAGGCGGCGGAGTGCGGCAAAGGCATACGTATTTTGCGCCAGGATCCGACGGAAATGTTGTTCAGTTTTATGATTTCCGCAAACAACAATATTAAACGTATACAGCAAATCGTCGAGCGGCTGTGTGAAGGCGCAGGCACGCTTACAAAGTACGGTTACGCCTTCCCGACGGCAGAACAAATTGCGGCAAAAGACGCGGCGTTTTTCAGTTCGCTGGGCGCAGGCTATCGTGACAAATTTTTGTACGAGGCGGCGCAGGGCATTTGCAATTTTGACGTTGCCGCTCTCAAAAACGTCGACACCGAAACGGCTCGCAAACGTCTGCTTGAGGTAAAAGGCGTGGGTCCAAAGGTGGCAGACTGCATACTTTTGTTCGGTTTGCAGCACGGCGATGTGTTCCCCGTGGATACATGGCTGAAGAAAGTTTACCACAATTATTTCGAAACCGGACTGCCCGACAGTGCAATTTCGCCTTATTTCTGCAAACTTTTCGGTCAGGATTCGGGTCTTTGCCAACAATATTTGTTTTATTTTCAAAGAAAGTATAGACAAAATGAAATAAATAATGTATAATGTTTGAGATAAATCCTGGAGGTAGTTAAATATGCTTCGCGACAAAAAGATTGCTTTGTTTATTGATGTGGATAACCTCGGCCTCAACGTCGACCACTACGAAAGCGTGCTCGACCAACTGGGCAAAATGGGCGAAATCGTCTTTGGTGCCGTGTACGGTGCAGGCGAACGTAAACACAGGAAAATAATCGAACATGCCGAACTTAACGGTTTTGTCGTACGTCGTGTTGCACGCACCAAGCGTCGCGGCCGCAAAAACTTTGACAATCGCATTGTAGTTGACGCGGTTGACGCAGTTCTCAGCAATCGTGCAATAGATACCGTGTGTATCCTTGCTCAACCCACCGACATGGTGTACCTGTATGGTTACCTGCGCAACAAGGGTATGGCTATCGTTGCCGCCGACAACAATCACGACGAGGCAAGCAGAAACTTTGTAAACGAGTTTGTTGACCTTGGAGCAATCGAAGTGCTGAAAGTCGCACCCAAAAAGAAGGCTACCGCACCCAAGACCGTAACTACGGAAGCACCTGCCGCACCCGTGCAGGAAACAGCCGCTACGGAAGAACCGACCATTGCCGAACAGGCAGACCAGACCGACGCATTGCTTCGTGAGATCGAACGTCTGCGCAGCACAACTGCACAGTTCGCTCCCGAAACAACGTCTGCCGCAAACGAAGCCGTTGCAACCGAGCCCGCCGCAAGCGAAACGCCCGTCGTTACCGAACAACCGACCGCCGAAGAGGCAGCACCTGCGACAACTGAAGAAACTCCTGCCGCAAACGCACCTCGCGGTCAGTACAACGCCAACAACGACAGCGACCTTATCGACCAACTGGAAGGTATCAGAAGCGGCGAAACCGACGGTGAGTCGGACGACTTGATTGCACAAATCAAAAAGTTGCTTGACGGCGTTGAATAAGCGTAACGGAAGCCGATTTGTCGCGTAGCAGTGTTTTTGTGATTGTACGCAAAGGCAATTAAAAGCGACAACGAACAATAAAATAGCAAAAATCAAGGGTATGTCTGCGGACATACCCTTTTTATATGATTTTTATGTGATTTTTTGTTGTTGTAGTGTGTTTCAGCAACGTGGGAACGGCATTTGAATATATATGATTGCCTTAGCAAGTTTTTCTTGTACCTTTGCGGCGGTGTGTGAGAATGGATTTCGGAGTTTTGTCGTGGCAGGAGTTTTGTTGCGTTAAATCAGCTATGCAACCTTGCCTTGAGTGAGTAAATCGGTTTGCCGATACCGCGGAACTTGGATTCGTATTCCGTCACGATGTTGCCGTCGGCGTCGGCGGGCAGGTTGTAGTCGATGTCGTACACTTCCCAGCCGTTTGCCGCCAGCGTTTCTACGGAATAGTCGAAGAACGGGCGATCGTCTGTTTTTTGACGGATAATGCCGTCTGCTGTCAGCAACTGTTTGTAGATTGCAAGGTAGTTTGGCGATGTCAGGCGGCGGTTGGCGTAAGTCTTTTTGGGGAACGGGCAACTGAAATTGAGAATGATTTCCGTGACGGAATTTTTTGGCAGGTAGTACAGCAGATTTTCCGCGCGGCAATTGAGAAATCGCAAATTGGGCAGTGCGGCTTTTTGCGCTTGCTCGCAACCGACGACAATTACGTTACTCAGTTTTTCCAGCGCGATGTAGTTGCGGTCATGGTGCAATGTCGCCGACTGTATGGCAAATGAGCCTTTGCCGCACCCGAGTTCAAGGTAAAGCGGATTGTTGTTACCGAAAACGTCGGCAGGATTGACGACAAAGTTTTTCTCTTCCTCGGTCATGCGGTAAAATTCTTCCACCTCGCGGTGCAGCAACACGTCGGAAACGGCAGTCATGCGTTCCTCGAGGTGTTTCTTGTATCTCATTCTCATATTGATTTTTCCTTGTGTATGTTTTCTTTGTAAAAATGGTGTGTCAGGGGTTTGTGATGCGTCACCATACGAAAAGCGCCTGATGCTCGCTTCGCGACGAGCAATATTGCCTGTGACAGGCAGCCTTCCCAGCCGCGCCGTCGCTACGATGTTTTCTTAATGGTGACGCATCGCAAGCCCCGATATAATCGGTTTCTCGTAGAATGGTTTTATTTTTCGTTTGATTTGTATGAACAAGCATGCAATTGACTTAAAACTCAACCTGCCTGCGGCGGCACATTCGTCGGCGGTTATGCGGATGACGTAATTGTATTATTGCTGTAGGTTGTTATACGTCATTGCGAGGTAGCGACTGTATTGGTCGCACCGTGGCAATCCCCCGAAAGGGTTCCGTCAGGCTATTGCTGCTTATTGCAATGACTTGATTGTAGACAAGTGGTGCGCTTCCGCGAGATCCTTACGACTGCGCTTACTCTTCGCTCAGGGTGACGTATTTTTTTTTATCAACTCAACAACTTTTTCCAAACTTTTGGAAAATGGGTATGGGGCACGGGGCGTGCACCCATCAGGAATAATATGTTCAACGAAGGTGTCAACTAACGGTAAATGTCTGTATTCGCCCCGAAGTGGCAAAGAAACACTTTTCGTAGAAAAGGTTTTTCCCCACAAATCCCCAAATTCTTACTCTTTCACATATTCGTCGAGGTCGGCGAGCCACGTGTCGCAGCAGGCGTCGCTGGGCATGCGGTGTCCGTATTTACTAAGGTCCACCGAGCCGAGGCGCACGCTGTCCGGCGAGCAACTACGCTTGAATTGTTGTGTAAAGAATCGCCACACAAACTTGCGCAGCCATTTGTAAATTTCCTCGTCGGTGTAAACGCCTGCAAAACTGAGGCGAGCCAGCGCGTAAATTTTGGACGGTGCAAAACCTTTGCGAATCATCATAAACAGGAAGTAGTCGTGTAGCTCGTATGGTCCCACAAGGTCTTCCGTCACTTGCCTGATTGCGCCGCTTTGGTCGGGCGGTAGCAGTTCGGGGCTTACGGGCGTGTCGATTACGTCCAGAAGTACCCTGCGCGTTTCGCCGCCGAGACGAGCCGCCTCGTAACGCAACAGTGCGCGCACAAGCGTTTTTGGCACGCCTGCATTTACGCCGTACATTGACATCTGGTCGCCGTTGAAGGTTGCCCAGCCGAGTGCCAACTCCGACATGTCGCCGGTACCGAGTACCAGTCCGTTGGTTTTGTTGGCGATGTCCATCAGCACTTGCGTGCGTTCGCGTGCCTGAGCGTTTTCGTAAGTGGTGTCCGTTACGGCGATGTCGTGTCCTATGTCGGCAAGGTGCTGCGTTACGGACTTGGTGATGTCGATTTTACGCACGGTTGTACCAAGCACCGTTGCCAGCGCAATGGAATTGTTGAGGGTGCGTTCCGTCGTGCCGAAGCAGGGCATCGTGACGGAAATAATGTCGCTTGCGGGTCGCCCGAGAATTTTGAGCGCGCGCACCGCGGTAAGCAACGCCAGCGAACTGTCCGTACCGCCGCTTACGCCTATGACAAGCGTTTGTGCGTTTACGTGTTTTATGCGGCGTGCAAGTCCGTTGGAAAGTATTGCAAGGGCGCGTTCGCAACGAATGTCGCATTGTTCCTTGTCAGTGGGCACAAAGGGCGACGGGTCGTAAACTCTCGTCGGCTCGGCGTCGTCGGACAGGCTGAATTCCACCGTCAGGTAGCCGCCTTGCTGTACGTGGCACATACGGCTGCGTTCGTTCCCGATGAACCCGAGGTCAACCTGCGCCTGCGCGTAGCCGGTTGTGAACGGTTGCGATTCGGCAACAATCTGGCTGTTTTCGCAAATGATGTTGTGTCCCGAAAATACCGTCGAAGTGGTGGACTCGCTCGGTCCGCTTGAGCAGTAGACGTACACCGTGCCCGTCATACCGCTTTGTAATTCCACCATTTTGCGGCGATAGTCCTGCTTGACGATGGTTTCGTTGCTTGCGGACAGGTTGAGCACCAGGTTTGCCCCTGCGTAGGCGTGGCGCACCGACGGGCTGTCGCTCACCCAGATGTCCTCGCAGACTTCCACGGCAAAGCGGAACTCGGGGCAAAGTTTGTCGGCAAAAATGATGTCGGTGCCAAACGGAACCTGTCTGCCGTTAAACTCTACGTAATCTACAAAGTTTTGCGCGGGCGTAAATACGCGCTTTTCGTAAAACTCGTTGTAGTTGGGCAGGTTTGTTTTGGGTACGAAGGCGAGCACTTCCCCGTGGAAAAGCACTGCGGCGACATTGTACATCGCCCCGTTGGACGACGACATCGGCAGTCCGACAACGGTCAGCATGTCAATGTCGGCAAGCATTGCGGCAAGTTGTTGCAAGCCGTCAGTGGCGGCGCGGCGCAAAGTGTGCTGAAAAAACAAGTCGTCACAACTGTAACCCGTTATGCACAACTCGGGGAATACGGCAAGTTTGATGCCGTTTGCGTAGGCAATGCGCGCCTGCTCGGCAATTTGTTGTACGTTGTAGCTTACGTCGGCAACACGCACCTCGGGCGAAATGCAGGCAACTGTCACCAAACCGAAACCGCCTTTGCGTTTGGCAGTGTGTATGTCGGTGGTCAGTGACTGTACCGTCACGCCGAGTGCCGTTGCCAGTGCCTGAAGTTTGTCCGGCTTGATGCGTTGCAGCGCGCCGCTCATTATTTTGTTGATTGTGCCCTGTGCCAGTCCGCTTTTTTGCGACAGTTGCGCAAGCGTAAGCCCTTGTTGCTTTTTGAGTGCGTTGAGTTTTGTTACGATTTGTTGAGTAGTCATTATTTTGCCCTGTTTTGTGACGTTGTGGCTGTCAAGTGGTGCGCAAACAAAACTAAGTTGCCAATGCCTGGCGGTAAACGATATTTTCGTCTGATTCCGCTTGCTGTTGTCAATGTCGTTGCTTGTGTATACCAGTCGTCAAATGTCACTTGCTAAAAATGTTTAATATATTTTACCATTTTTATACGGCGCAATCAAGTCATTTTAATTGAAATTATAAAAAAATATATAAAATAAAAAAACAGAGGAAATAAACTTTCCTCTGTTGTGGTGCTGGCGAAGGGAATTTGCCGTATCCCACTGCGTGTGAACCTCGGCAAGCCTCACTGCGTTCGGGCAGCGAACCCCGACCTATTGCTCAGCCGAGCAACGTAGTTGCGAACGCCATGAAGCGTAGCGAAATATTACGAGTCAATTGCTCTATCGACTGAGCCACGTCTGCAAGATATAAAAATGGTGCTGGCGAAGGGAATCGAACCCCCGACCTATTGATTACGAATCAAGTGCTCTACCGACTGAGCCACGCCAGCATATTAAGTTTTTAGAAAGTAACGTCGGTAGGCCCAAGGCTCTCCCGCACTGCGAGCATAGCTCTTGTGGGCTTTGGCTACAAACACCACACTGTGGTGTTTGCTTTACGCGTCGCCCCGACTGAGCCACGCCAGCATATTATGTTTTTTGCATATGCCAATCCGCATCGGCACGTGAACCTTTGACAGTATAGCAAACTATCAACCAAATGTCAAAGGTATATCGAAAAATTTTCGGCAAATTTGCAAAAGATTGCGCGACAAGCCAATGTTGCCGCACAATGCAAAGTTATTTTACGAATTTCAACAATTGTTCGGCAATTTGCGCCGCAAAAACCGAAGTTTTGTTGTCCACGTCCAAAAGAGGATTGACTTCTACCACGTCCAGCGACAACATTTTGCCGCTTTGAGCCAAACCGACCACCAGTTGTTTTGCCTGACTTGCGGTAAGCCCGTTTTTGGCAAGAGTTCCCGTGCCGGGCGCTTCGGACGGATCTACGCAGTCCACGTCGAAACTGAGGTGGAAGCCGCAAGTGCCGTTCAAAACGACGTCCAAAGCGTTTTGAACAACCGCTTGCACGCCAAGGGCGCGAACGTCGTCCGCCGTAAACACCGTTACGCCGGCATTACGAATGCGCACGGCTTCTTGTTTGTCCAAATCTCTTGCGCCGATTAAAACGCATTTGTGAGGGTTTACGGGCGAAAAATCGTCGTCGAAGCGCGCCATACAGTCCGGACCGTGACCGCACGCCGCGGAAAATGACATTCCGTGCATGTTGCCCGTTTCGGTGCTGTGATTATCGTTCCAATCGCCGTGCGCGTCTATCCACACTACGCCGATGTTTTTGTGCGTTGCCGACACCGCCGCAACCGAGCCTGCCGCTATGCTGTGATCGCCGCCCAAAGTTAGCGGAAAACTGCCACCGACAACTGCGCTTTTTACGGCATAGTACAACCGACGATTTACGTCGACAACCATGCCGCAGTTGTTCAAATTAAATTCGCTGTAGTCGTTCGGCTGCGAAGTTATCACAATTTCCTCGGCGGAAAAATCGCCGTTTTGGATTGCCTGTTGCAATCCGTTGTTTTTTATAGCGTCCGCCCCGAAATCCGCGCCGTGCTTGGACGCGCCGCAATCGGTTTTTACGCTAAAAATGCTTAATTTTTTCATCGTTGTCCTTTCGGCAAAGCACAAGTTATCTTTGCCCGAAATATGTTATGCTCATCGCGCAAATAACATGCGCGCTTTTATGCGACAAAATATTTATCTAAAAATAAACTAGTCCAAATCGTCCGACGTGTAGGGTTTTTCAAACAAAGGCACACCGTCCGCCTCGCCGTCGTCGCTATCCGAAAAGTTTTCCACGAACTTTGCCACGTTGAAGTTTACCCAAGGTTGAATTTGCGGCGGATATGCCACAAACACCATTCTTTCCTTGCTGACGGGGTGATTGAACTCCAACTTGTACGCCCAAAGAGCCAAATTGCCGCCTTTTAGCAAACTGTCGCCACCGTAGCGAACGTCGCCGAAAACGGGGCAGCCTATCGCCTGCATTTGCACGCGGATTTGGTGACTTCTGCCCGTGCCGAGTTGCACTTTGACCAAAGATACCGAGTCGGCGTAAGTTTCCAACACTTCGTAGTCCAGTTCGGCGCGCTTTGCGTCGTGATCGCCGAAAGTTGCAACGTAGACGTTGTTTGTGAGCGCGTTCTTTTTTAGGTAGTGCGTAAGATGAGCCTTACGCTCCTTGGGACAACCCACCACCGTTGCAAGATATTGCTTGCTCATTTCGCCTTCGACTATTTGCTTGGAAAGACGTTCCGCAGATTTGCTGTTTTTGGCAAACACCATAACGCCACCCGTGGGACGATCCAAACGGTGAACCAAACCCAAATACACGTTGCCCGGCTTTTGATATTTTTCTTTAAGATATTGTTTTAGCAGCGTAAGCAAATCCAAGTCGCCGCTGCTATCGGCTTGACTGGGAATGTTTTGCGGTTTTACAACCACCAAAACGCTGTTGTCTTCGTGAAGAATATGCACGTCGTCCATTGTGAACGTTCTTGCCATAGTACACCCTCCGCCTATAATACGTCTTTTGCAACAAACAAGCCGCTTGCGCCGCAAGGCAACACGATGCCTTCGTCGGTGGGCAGGCAAACTTCGTAGGCGGTAACTTCGCCCGGGAAGCGTATGCTTGTTTTAAGTATATTTGCCAGCACTGCAGGTTGTAGCCCCGTCGTGTAGGAATTTATCAGTACAAACAGCGGATTGTTCGACAACACGCCTGCGCACAAATCCACAAAGTCGCAAATGTCGTCCTCTATTTTCCACACTTCGCCGCCCGCTCCGCGCCCGTAACTGGGCGGATCCATTATGATTGCGTCGTATCGTCTTCCGCGGTTGATTTCCCTCTTGACGAACTTGCGGCAATCATCCACGATGTAGCGCACGGGCTTATCCGACAAACCGGACAACGCCACGTTTTCTCGACAGCGTTCCACCATGTTTTTTGCAGCGTCCACGTGGCACACCGACGCCCCCGCAGACAGGCACGCAACCGTTGCTCCGCCCGTGTAGGCAAACAAGTTTAGCACGCTTATGGGGCGATTTGCACCCTGAATGAGTTTTATCATTGTGTCCCAATTGGCGGCTTGTTCCGGGAACAGCCCCGTATGCTTGAAGCCCATCGGTTTTACCGAAAAGGTTAGGTTACGCCAAGAAACGTTCCAACTATCCGGAATTTGACGATTGTATTCCCAATGTCCGCCACCGCTGGATGAACGCAAATAACGTGCGTCCGGCTTTACAACTTTTTCCAACGGTTTTGCTGCGTGCCAAATGACTTGCGGGTCGGGACGAAGCAAAACAACGTCCTTCCAACGCTCCAATTTTTCCCCGTCGCCGGTGGCAATTATTTGATAATCTTTCCATTCGTTGTTACATTTCATCGTTATCTTCCGAAACTCGCACCGAGCTCGGCACAGGCAAAAGCCTACGCGAAGTTAATGTTCGCGTTTTGCAAACCGCAAAAGCCAAAGCACCGCATTTTGAGTATTTGTTCTATTATAATCGAAAAGCGCCGTTTAGCCAACTGTTTTTGGCTAATTGGGCGCTTTGAGATTGTTTTATGCCGTTTTTTTGTGGTTGTTTTGCGCAAAAACGCAAAAATGCTTGCCGCAACTTTGTTTTTTTCAATTGCGACAGCCGTGCAAAATTGCGATTGCAAACGGCAACCGAGTTTCAATGGCAGTGCCGCCGCCGTTTAAGACGCAATCGTCTGCTCGATTACGGCAAAGGACTTGTTGTGCATCACGTTGCCTGAAACGTTTCTTCCGAAAACGACTTTGCCGCAAACGGTTTTATCTTCTCCGCTGTAATTGAGCGCAAGCGTGAGCGATTGGCCTCCGTGCGTGCGACGAATGTACGCCACATCGTCTTTTGCCCATACAGAAATATCCCCCAAGCGAAGAATGTCGTTTTGCCGCATATTCAGCAGTCGCTTGACGGTTTGAAACTCTACCGACTCGAACGCCGTACTATTCCAGCGCATTGCCTTGCGGTTGTACGGATCTTGCTTGCCTTCCATAAAAATTTCGTCGCCGTAGTAAAGCATGGGGCTACCCAAATAGAAGGTCAATGCGGCAATGGCCATAAGTTCCAGATCCTTATCGAAACCGACAGTGTTATAGAACCGCTCGATATCGTGGGAATCGATAAGGTTGAGCATGTTGCGATTTGTGCCGTCCTTGTACCGCATAAGCGTGTTGTTCAGGTAGTCGGCAAAGGCCTTTGCATCGTAACGCTTGTAGGCAAAATACCGCTGACAAGCGTACAAAAACGGATAGTTCATAACCGAATCCCACTGGTCGTTGCCCAAAAACGACTCGGAATTTTGCCAATCCTCTCCGATAATAAACACGTCCGACTTTTTTTGCTTCATGCGATACTTGAAGTACTGCCAAAACGCGTGAGATACGTCAAACGCAACGTCCATGCGGAAACCGTCCACGCCCATATCCAAATAGAACTCTCCCACTTTGGACAAATAGTCCATAACTTGCGGGTTGTTGGTGTTCAATTTGGGCATCATGTTGACGTCGCAAAAAGTTTTGTAGTTAAGTTTGTCCCAATCGGGCTTGTCGCCGTCCACAAAGTACCAATTGTAGTACTTGCTTTTTTTGCCATTTTTAACCACGTCCTGAAACAGCGGATTGAGGTAACCGGAATGGTTGAAAACCAAGTCCATCATCACTAAAATATCCTGCTTGTGAGCCTGCTCCACCAAATTTTTGAGCGCGGGCAAGCCGCCGAACATTTTGTCCACGTCGAAGTAGTCGTCAACGTCGTATTTGTGAGCCGAAATAGACGGGTGAATGGGCGTCATATATATTGCGCCAACGCCCAAATCTTTGAGGTAGGGCAGTTTTTCCGCTATGCCGTCCAAGTCACCGCCGGCAAAAACGTCGTTGCGCGGCTCTTCGGTGTACCAGTCCATATTTATGTAACTTGTGTACGCTTTGTTTTGCGACTTGTTGAAACGCTCGGGGAAAATTTGGTAAAACACTCTGCCCTCAAACTTTTTGTTGGGCAAAACCACGTCCGAAGCGTTGGGAAACACCACCGTGAAGTTGTCCTGAAAAGTTTGCGTAACGTACAAAGTGCGGTCGAAGCCGCTTTCGTTGTAGTACCAAACGGAATCGTCAAAATCCGTAAAACGAAACAGGTAAGAATATCCCGGATAGCCGTTATCCAACGTTGCCGTGTAGTAATCGAACAACTCGTCGCTTGCGGAAAGCGTCATTGGCATTTCCAGCCGCTCTTGCCAAAATTTGTGAGATGTGTTCCAAATGACGTCCACGCGCTTGAAGTCGTCGTTACGCTTTACGCGCAAACGGATGACCGCAGCCGTGTCGCTTACGGGGAAAGAAAACCGAGAATCGGATTGATGCAATACAGAATATTTGTCCATAATATCTCCTGATAAACTTTTAACTATGCCGAAAGAATACGGCTTTGCCTTTTTTGCCGCAAGCAAAACCGTCATTGAACAATATAAACGAAGTTAAATTTTTGAAGCAAGTTCAAAATTTGGCAAATCCTGTGGATTTGGCGCAAAACTTATTCTTTTGCCTCTATCGTGCGTAATAGCCTCAGTATTGTTTGTTGCGCTTTGCCATTAATACAGAACTTCCTGTGTTATATTGCCGTAGTTAAGTGCGGTCTGTGCGTCGAACAACCGCGCTACTGCCCAAAAATGTGTTACGGTCTACATTTTCCCCCAAAAACGGCACTTAACAATAATTACGCATTGCAAACTTATATTGCGGTTGCAATACTACCAAAACTGCTAGATAATTTCAAACGAGCCGGACTCGTGGCGGAAAGTTACAAAATAGACAAAACAAAACGCCAAATTTACGCCGAGAGTAAGCACGACTGCGGAAAACAGCAACTGCACGTCGACATCGATGCCGAAAAAGTTGTTGCCGAACGCCGAAACAAGCAACGTTGCGCCAACGCCCACAAGCAAAACAGATACAATTGCCGAAAACAACGCGCCCGCCCAAAACGGAGTGCCGTCCTGCTTGAAAACAATGTTTTTCATCAGTAGCGTTATGCCGAAACGCATGGAGCGAACGATAAACATAATTATGGCCATTTGAAACAGCGCGCACAAAAGGAGCGCAACTAGGCGCACCGTTCCGTCCAGCATAACGCCGTTTTTGAATGCCAAAACCAACGCGCGCCCGAACAAAAACAGCAAAAATGCCGCAAGCGCAACCGAACAAATCAAGTACGTTAGCCTGAAAATTTGAATTTTGCCAAGTCTTTTGCGCATTACGATTATCCTTCCGTTTTGTAAGTGTAGGTTGCGTTCAGTTCGGAAACAAGCTCAAAATCTTTAAGTTGGCTTATGTAACGCTCGCTGTTGAACACCAACAGCCCCAGCCTGTTGACTTTGGTTTGCTGCACCAGTTGCACTTTGCCCGTATCTTGTTTTTCGGTTATGCATTGCTGATGAAACACGCACAAATCGGCTTGCTCGTCCACAAAGAAAAACTCCTGTGGATATTTGTAGATTGCCAACATAAAGTAGTCGCCGTAGTACAATCCGCCCTCGTAGTAGGCGTCGTTGTAGTGATAGAACTGCGCCGTTACGTAGTTAAGCACAAATTCGGCATCCACGTCGCGCGTGGACGTTTTGCCATCCTCAACTTTGGTGTAGACGTATTTTTCGCCGCCCCTCGCAATCGTTACGGAACTTTGTTTTGGCTGACCGCTTTGAGCGTACGCTCCGCTTGCGTTTTTAGTGATCGAAACAACGTAGTTGTCGTCGGACAAATCCAACTTGACAACGGAAACCTGTTTGCCGAGTTCTTCTCCCGCTTTGTTTTGTTGCGTTTCGGTTACGGTGTAATGGGCGGTTTTTACAGCGTCCATTGCCGCCTTTGCCGAAATGCCTCCGTTTAGGTAGGCTTCGACGGCAGGATCGGGCGTATAGGTGCGATCACAGCCGAATAGCGGCAAGGCTAGCACAAGTATTGTGATGATAACAAGCAAAGTTCTTTTCATATTCTTCTTTTTTTGCCAAGTTGCGACTATGCCTAGGCAGTAGGAATTGCATTTGAACCCACCGCAAAAGTATGTGGCAACTCTGTAAGAAATACCAATTGCTATAGTGAGTAGCTCAAAATAAACGATTATACTACTTTTTGTTTAACTCATGCGGCACGTAGTGTTTTAACGCCACGACTAACGCCGATTTTGCGGCTTGTTTAGGCGAGGCAAGCAACCGAATGCGTACTTGACGTACGTGGAGGGCGTAGAGCAAAGCCTAAATAGTCGCGAAGGCGTTAAAATGGGTTCAAACGCTGTTGCTACTGCCTACAAGCAACGCGCGCAATACGGCAAATCCAAATCAATTTTTGGTTATTGTAGGTGGGCGGTTTGTCGCAAGCCCACCTCGTAATTATACCCGCATAAAAATGCTTTTGCAATAGGTTTGGCAAAAACGGCTTACGCAATTGCGCCGTTGTGGTTTTGGGTATGCAACAATCGCGCCAAATTTTGCCTACGATGATTGGGCAAAAGCAAACCACATGACGTTAAATTTTAAGCAAGTTCAAAATTTGCCAAACATTTGCGGATTTACTGCAAAAAAACTTTCGTTTTGCCTTCTATAGTGTGTACAATCGTCAGTTTTGCTTGATGCGCTTTGCGCGCTTTTAGACAAAACCTCCTATATTGTTGCCAACTTACTTTTACGTTGATTCCGCTTTTGGCAAAAGCAACGCAAACGCTAAAGTTATTTGTAGGCTATTATCGTTTGGAATGGTAAAATTGCGGTAGTTGCCGAAAGCGTTCCGTCGCCTACGGTATCCAAGTACAGCGTGTACCCCTCGAAATCCGCCGTCAAACCGCTAATAGTGCCGTTTGCGTGGATAATCTTGTAGGTTTTGCCGCCCTCGACAAAGGTTATTTGGATTGCCGCTCCGCCTGCAAGTCTGGTTACGGAGTACCTGCCGATTTGACTTTCAGTCAGTTGCAACGCCTTTGTGTTTTGCTTGAAGGCAATCAACTTTTGGAAGTTTTGGAACACCGAATAGTTTTTAACTTTGAGCGAGTAGTCCAACTCGTTGACCTTGTAGCCCGATTCGTAGGAGTTGCTGTCGCCGCCCTTGGTGCGCAAAAATTCGTCGCCGGCAAGCATAAACGTTGTGCCGTTGGAGGTGAACACCACCGATTCGGCAAGGGTTGCCATTTTTGCAATGATATGCGCGTGAGAATTGGGACGAAGTTGCCCCGTTGCAACTATTCTGTCGTACAAAGTGTAGTTGTCGTGGCAGGTTACGTAGTTGACGACTTTGTCCGGATCGGTGATCACAACCGAGCCCGCATCCACCTGACCTTTTAGACCGGCTACGATTTTGTTCACGTTGCCGTTATCCACGCTTGCCATGTCGGTTATCCACCCCAGTTGGGATTTGTCGTTAAGTCCGCCCTTTATGAGTGCGTCGCGCATTTGGTCGTTAAATTGCCCCACCGACAAACGATTTCCGTTGGCTTGGTCGGCTTGCTTGGATGCCGGAAGTTCGCTATTTCCACCCTCCCAAGGTTCTCCGTAGACAACGATATGAGGATTGATTTTTTTCAAAGCGTCATTAAGCGCATTCATCGTGTCCACATCATGCAGTCCCATAAGGTCAAAACGGAATCCGCCGAGTTTGTACTCCGAAGCCCAAAAACTGACCGAATCTATCATAAACTTGCGGAACATCGCGTGATCGCTTGCCGTTTCGTTGCCGCAACCCGAGCCGTTGGAAAGCGCGCCCGAAGCGTTGTAGCGGAAGTAATATCCCGGCATAAGCACGTCGAAATTTGAGCCTGCCGCCGCACTTACGTGATTGTAGACCACGTCCATGATGATGCTTATGCCTGCCTTGTTGTAGGCGACAACAAGCTGTTTGAACTCTCTTATGCGTACGTAACCGTCGGTGGGATCGGAAGAATATCCGCCTTCCAAAACGTTGTAGTTCAAGGGATTGTAGCCCCAGTTGAATGTCATTGCCGCTTCGTTGTTGGCTTGGTCGAACACGGGTACAAGTTGCACTGCGTTTACGCCCAATTCCTTTATGTGATCAAAGCCGGTTTTTACCGTAATTCCGCCGCTTGTGTAGGTTGTGCCGCTTTCCGCCATGCCCAAAAACTTCTTGCGATTGGCTTCGGTGCCGTTCCAAGTGGAAGAACTTGTTACGTCGGCAACGTGAGTTTCCCAAACGGTGAGCGCCTTGTGGTCGTACGTTAGCGGTTTTACGCTTGCCCAACCTTCCGGATTGGTTGCGGCAAAATCGACGATTTGCCCCCTGACGCCGTTAAGTCCCGCACTTTTAGCGTACGGATCGACACTTTCCTTTCCGCTGGGATATGAAGAATTGTAGACCGTGTACGTGTAGTACTTTGCGGCGTAGTCGCCGTTCAGCACGGTTTGGAACACGCCATTTTCCCCTTTGGTCATTTCAGTAGAAGCGGGTTTTTCCGCACCGTTGCCGTGTTCGTAAACGTTGAGAACGATTTTTGTGGAAACGGGGGACCACACACTGAAAGTTGTGGAATTTTTGGTGTAAATCGCTCCGAGTTCGCCGTCGTAGTAAAAGGCTTTGTTAAACGCTTCCGTGCCGTACAAACTTTGCACCGAAACGGGCGCAACGATGACCTTTCCGTTGCCGAAAGTAACCCGTACAGTGTACTCGTTGTCGAACGAAGCGGTTTGCCTGTCGTCGAACGTGTACGTAACTTGGCTTGCCGAGTCGAACTTCGACGAGGCAATCGCCGTTTGATTACACAAAATATCTACTGCCGTAATCTGGGATTCGGCAACGATTTTTATGCTGCCGTCGCTTTGGAATGCAGCGTTTACACCATAGCGCATTTCGGAAATTTTTTGTTTCAATTCGTTGTTCAGCGTATTATACACGTTGATATCTCCTTGCAATAAGTAAACGTGATAGTAGTTGTTTTTGTCCAAAGTGAGCGAAGAGAAGTTTATCGAGCGGTCGGCGTCGCCGTCCTTCGTCCAAGAGGCTTGCAAACGAGGAATAACGCCTATGCCTCCGCTTTGTGCGTTGCTTCCGAACGCCGAAAGAGGATAAACGGCAATTCCGCCGAAATCGTCCTGATAATTCAGGTTGAACACTTTACCTTCTCCACTGGTTTCCCAAATCCAAAAGCCCCACTTTTTGTAGTCGGCGGAGTTTTTGCGATAGTAATGCAGTTGCAAAGTCGGCTCGGATGCCGAAGCAGGCACGTCCGTAGGCATAACCAAGTCGTCGCTGAAGGAATTGTTGCCTATGTACGGCACATATGTAAACTTGCCCGAATCCGCAGACGAACAACCGACGAGCAAACACACGCACATGACGACAATCAATGCCGCCAAGATTGTTTTCTTTTTCATAGTTCCTCCGTTTACCGCGCACCGCCAACGCCGTTTTACAATCAAACGGCTGCAAAAACATTGCAGCCGCCGATTGTGCCGTTTCGTGTTGTCGCGGCGTGTTAAATTTTTAGTACAATCTTATGTCGAACTTGTTTTCGTAAATTTTTGCCTTGCTTATATCCAAGTCCACGCAAAGCGTTTCGCCTGCGGCGTAGTTTTTATCCACAGCCACGTACACGGTGTTGCCGTAAACAGTACATGCGGCAAACTTATCCGCGCCGTAATCCAGCATTTCCGTAACGGTGAGCGGAATTCCGTTTTCGCTAGGCGTGTAGGCATCGTGAGGCAGTTCGTAGCGATAGTGACTTAAGAACAACTGCGCGCCCAGCCCTTTGACGATTTTTTTGTTGATTTCCTTGCCGGTTACGAACGTTTTTCCGCAAACGTAAGCCGCAAAAACCTTGGAATCGAACAAAATATCGTCAACTTGCGCGTTGTGTTCGGCAACGAGAGCGGCAACGGCATCCTTTTGAGCGCGTTTGGCCTCGCCTAGTTCCACCACGGCAAGATCTTTTTCTTCACCCTTGCCCAGACTTTGGACTTTTGCCTTTTGTGCGTCGATTTTGGCTGCGTATTCTGCAACGAGAGTGGCTTTTGCCGCTGCAAATTCCGTGTTGCTTGTGGCAATGTGCGCGTCGACCGATGCGACCGCTTGCTGTTCGAGGGGCAACAGCGTTGCTTGAACGTTTTCCAAATTGTCCGCCACGTCGGCAATCATCTTGTCGTACTTGGAGATAACCGCCGCTTTCATCGCCGCATAGCGCATGCGAATTTCCTCTTCGACCTTTGAGCATTCGGCTTTTTCCTGCTCGGAAAGAGCGTTGTACGCTTGCTTTTGGGCGTTATAGTCGGCAAGGCGCTTTTCATAGTTTTGCTTTGCCTCCGCCAATGCGGTTTTGGCTTTTTGTTTGATACGCAGTTTCTTTTCCTTGGTTGCGCCGTCCGTGCCCAGTTCGAAGGACATTTCCTCCTCGATTTGGCGCTTTTGCTCGGTGTAGTCCGCCTTGAAATCTTTGAGCAGGGCGTCGGACAAAACAACGGGAGCAAGTTCGGCATTTTCGCTTTTTTCTATTTCGGCAAGTTCGGTTTGCTTTTGCGCGGCAAAATGTTTCAACAGTTGCGCGGAAGAACGTTTGGCGTTGGCTCTGTCGAAATACGAGCCGACAAACGTGTCCGTTTTGGGCAACGGTTCCACCACCGTTTGTTCGCCGTCCAATACGGACATTGCCTTAAAGTCGATGCCGAGTGAAAGTTTTTGCCCGATTTCGTGTGGTTTTTCGCCAAGCATAAAGAATACTCTTCCTTGGCTGCTTAGGTGCGTGATGACTTTTTTGTTTATAACTTCTTCGCTTACTACCGTTGCGGTCAAATCCGCGCCACCCTCCACAAAGGAACGAGCAGGAATAAGCACGCGAGGAACGGACAGCGTTTTGCCGGCAAGCGCACTGCGTATTGCCATGGGCAAAGCAATCGTTTGTCCCAACAATTCGATTTTGTCCGAAGATATTTCCGCGTCGAAAACGTTTTCCTTGGGGATGCGCGGCGCAATAGTATGCTCGGTTTTGGCATCGAAGAAATGCGCCCTGTCCATATCGAAAGCCACGTCGATAACGTCGCCGATTTTGCATGTGTGCGTTCCGCCGTACTTTTTGACGATAACCGCGGTGTCACTGTCGCCCAGTCCGTGAACGTTTAGGTTCAAGTCGCCGTAGATGAGCGTTTCGTTGCCCAGTTCTTCAAAGTGAGAGATTTTGATTTTGAGTACGTTGCTAGATTTTGCCACAACTTCCTCGTCGGCGGAGATGTGTTCGCAACGCAAACCTATGATAACTTGTTTGTCCCCGTTGAGGTATTCCGGACGGACTTTGAGCATTTGTTCGAACGGAATTGTGAGGGTGTCGTCCACTCCTATAAAACGCACGTCCACTTCGTTGCCACGGCGAAGAAGCGTAGCCTTAAAGAAGTTCATTTGCGGAGTGCCGATGAAGCCTGCAACGAATTTGTTTTCCGGATAGTTGTACAGGTTTTGCGGCGTGTCGATTTGTTGAACGAATCCCATGGACATAACGACGATTCTTGTACCCATCGTCATTGCTTCCACTTGGTCATGCGTAACGTAGATGAAGGTTGTTGCTATCTCCTGATGCAGTTTGGCAATTTCCGCGCGCATTTCGGTACGCAACTTTGCGTCCAAGTTGGAAAGAGGTTCGTCCAGCAAAAATACCTTAGGCGTGCGCAAAATGGCTCTACCAAGACTTACGCGCTGACGCTGTCCGCCGGAAAGTGCCTTGGGCTTGCGTTCCAAGTACTCTTCCAATTTGAGTATTTTTGCCGCCCATAATACCTTTGGGTGAATTTCCGCCTGCGGAACGTGCCTTAGGCGCAAACCGAAAGCCAAGTTTTCGTAAACGGTCATATGCGGATACAGCGCATAGTTTTGAAACACCATTGCTATATCCCTATCCTTGGGTTCAACGTGGTTGGAGAACGTGTCCCCTATGTACAGTTCGCCCGCAGTGATTTCTTCCAAGCCGGCAATCATTCTTAAGGTTGTGCTTTTGCCGCAGCCGGAAGGACCTACGAACACGATAAACTCTTTGTCATCTATTTCCATATTAAAATCGTTTACCGCTTTTACCCCGTTGGGATACACCTTGTACAAGTGTCTTAAACTGAGTTTGGACATATTCTCCTCCTATTTGTTGATTAACACGACGAACGACATCGGCGGCAAAGTTAAGTTGTTATCTTTGAGCGTCGGATAGTCGTTCTCGACCGAGAGCGTTGCGCCGATTTTGAGCGCACCGCCTATGCTGCTTACGTCAAACGATTGAGTTAGACGGTGAGATGCGTTCCAAACTATATAAATTTTTTCAGCACCCTCGCCTTTACTTACCACGCAAAGACTGCGAGTATCGTTAAGATACACTCTTTGCGCCACACACCTTGCTATTTGCGGAAACGCACGGCGTATCGCATTGGCGCGCATAATGTAGTTCGGCAAGGAATCGGCGTCTTTAAGTTGCCGACTTACCATGCCGTACGGATACTTGACGGAATCGTCCGCCGCAGTTGAGCCGGCAACGGGTTTGCAGGTGTATTCGTCACCCCACGGCATCGGTTGGCGTTTGTCCTCGTCGTAGGTGCTGCCCACAACGATAGACATACCGACGTCATCGCCGTAATAGGTGAAAGTTGCGCCGTAAGTCATTGCCATAAGACCGAAAATTTCTTTTAGGTTGTTGGGTTGTGCCGATGCTGCCGAAGTGCCGTAAGCCCTGCCCGTATCGTGGTTGGCAATGAAGTTTGCAGGAATCCCGGGGAGAGATGCGTTGCTTGTGTCCTGATCGATTGTGTACAAATACGCTGCCTTTTCCACCCGCACCGAGTAGGAAAAATTGCCGTTTGCGTTGTAGCCGTTTTGGAACGCGAAGAAACTGTCCACGCCCGATTGTTGGTAGTATTTGTTCTCCGACGAACTGCCCCAAGAGCCTTCGCCGACGATGTAACAATCCTGTTTGATTGCTTTTGCCGCACTGTTCAGCCAAGTTAAAAACTCAGTGTTCAGTTGTTGATTTTTTGCAAAATATTCGGTTGTGGCATCCAAACGGAAACCGTCCACGTTGTGATCCACAAGCCAAAACTTCATAATATCTTTAAGTTCGGTTGCCAAGTAGCCGTCGGGTTCGTCCAACACGTTTTGAAGGTTCAAATCCGGCATTTTGTCCCAAAACACGCCTTCGTAGACAAGCGAATCGTTGTACCTATGCCAGCCGCTATCCAAAACCGAGCCGGAAGAAGCCTTTTTGACGTTGTAGTAGTTGTAGTAGCGATAGTCGGTTTTGTTGCGCATATGCGCCCACATACATTCGTCGAACCAAGCGTTACTTTTTGCCGTGTGATTGAAAACCAAATCCAACAGCACGGTCATTCCGCGTTTGTGACACTCGGAAACAAGTTTGTCGTAGTCCTCCAGCGTACCGAACTGTTTGTCTATGGAATAGTAGTCCACCACGTCGTACTTGTGATACGTTGTGGATTGATGCACCGGCGTAAGCCAAATGCCGTCGAAATTGAGTTGTTCGATATAGTCCAGTTTGTCGATTATTCCCTGAATATCGCCTATGCCGTCGCCGTTGCTATCGGCAAAACTGTACGGGAAAATTTGATAGTATGTACGAAATTTGTCGGTAGTTTCCTTGGGGGTAGGAGTAACGTCCGCGGCGCACGCGCAAAGCAGGCCGCACGCAACCACCAAAACG
>CAKRAM010000153.1 GCA_934294965.1 uncultured Clostridia bacterium | reverse complement strand
TCCTGGGGCTGTAGTAGGTCCCAAGGGTTCGGCTGTTCGCCGATTAAAGTGGCACGCGAGCTGGGTTCAGAACGTCGTGAGACAGTTCGGTCCCTATCCATCGTGGGCGTAAGATATTTGATGGGATCTGTCCCTAGTACGAGAGGACCGGGATGGACGTACCAATTGTGCATCTGTTGTCGCGCCAGCGGCATGGCAGAGTAGCGAAGTACGGAATGGATAAACGCTGAAAGCATCTAAGTGTGAAACCAGCCCAAAGATAAGATATCTCCTTAGATAAGACCCCTTGTATACCACAAGGTTGATAGGTCGGAGGTGTAAGTGTAGTAATACATTCAGCTGACCGATACTAATACGTCGAACGCTTGTTCAAATAATACGAACAAGCCTTGAATACAATCAAACACATGAACTCTAGCACTAAGCTTTGTTGAATATGCAGTTATCAATGTTCCTTTCAATCAATTCGATTACATCGACGAAAGTCGTGTAAATACCATTGCGGTGATTTAGCGCCGGGGGATCCACCTGTTCTCATACCGAACACAGAAGTTAAGCCCCGATGCACCTAGAGTACTTGGCTGGACACGGCCCGGGAGGGTATGGCATTGCCGCATCCATTAAGAACCTATCGAACTTCGATGGGTTCTTTTTTTGTATTTTTTCTTTGCGTTGCTTATTGATCGTAGAGGTAACAGTGCATTGGAATCAATTTACATATTACGATATTATTCCTAATGTGCTAAGTGTGTATATTATTTTTGTTTGCCATTTACCCGCGCCGTTATCGTTTGCCGAAATTATAAATGTTTCTGCTGTTTGGTAAATTGCCGGAATAAGTAATAACGCACATAGTGCGACAAATAGTTGCCAATTGAATGTTTTAAGGCATTTTAGAATATTTGTCATGTTATTTTGAACAATCATCGCATATTGATTTATATTTTTTGCAAAGAAGTATGTTTCATTGAGATAAATTATCTTGGCGGTAACACTGTTTGCCTGCGTGTCATCGCATATGAGTAAAGTAAGTTGTACGTTGGCATTATAGCGTAGTGAAAAAGCTTTTTCAAGTAGCAACAAGTGATAGCAATGCCGGACCACGCGAATGGTGTTTTGACGGGTGCTTGACCGTAGAACAAGCAACTCCGCAAACGATTTGCACAATATCGCCTAAAAGACAAAAAACAAAGCCAAGCGATAAAACTTTGCTCGGCTTTCAATTTGATTATTCGGTTTTTAATGTTAGCATTGGTTGTAAATCCAAGTTCCGCACCGGTGGCGAAGAATATTTGTTCAGGACTTTATCCGTTCCGTGTGCTTTCTTTTGTGGCACGTCGGCAAGCCGACTATAAATTCCGCAACCATGTATTGCGAGGGCTAAACACAATTTACTTGTTCGTTTTTCTCACAATATATTCGGCAAATCTAGCTTCAAAGGCTTCTATTGTGCCTTCTATCAAAAGACTTTTTTGACATAAAAATACGGGCGATTGGTGCGGAAAACGGAAACATATTCTATAATAGTTTCCGTAGTCATCGATTCGTTCAATATCTTGAACATCTCTTTCCTGAAAAAAGTATTCTCCTGAACTTTTGATAGCGTCGTCACTAATTGTAACGGTGTCGGGGCAAATGCGTTCGCGGGATTTTTTATTTATGGGCAAAGATGAACCAACTCCTAGTAAAAGGCATACTAAATATCCTAGTGAGGCGAGCGGAGTATATTCTATAACAATCACGGTTACGACAATTGCCAGCAGCAAAGCGGTTGTCCATCCGCCGATGCTACTATATTTCAACTGCGATTGTCCTAAAACCTTTTTACATTCTTCCGATAGTTCACCTTGAAATACGAACATTTTGCCACTCCCAAAATTTCTAATGTTTTGCTAGGCTATTTCTATACAAATTATTTTCCGCACCGAGAGGCTTTTTCCATGCTTTTTGTTGTTGTTCGGCGGCATGTCGCGACAGCCTTGCATGGCCGCTTTTTTTAGCCATTTTATCCGTTTGTCGATTGTCTTGCAGTTCCAATTGTCCGTCTTAACAATCTTGCATTACAGACGTTCACAAGCCGTCATAAGCGTGCAGCGTCGTTTCGTTACTTGATTTTGTAGTAGTTTGTGAAGGATCCGTTGTGAGTCGTGCCGGCGTTTTCTATGTACAGTTTGAAGCAATAACCGCGGTCGGTGTCGTACTCATAGCGTATTTCCAACGACCACACGGCGGAAGTTTTGAAGTAGCCGTCTTGTAGCGTGGTGTCTGTCACGTAGTAAAACTTGTAAAGTTTGCTCGGGTTGTCGTCAAAATAGTCGGCAAGGTTGTCCTTTTGCGTGATAACGTACCAATTTTCATTGGTGCCAATTTTTTCAATGGAAATAGCGCCGAAAAGTCCGTCGTAGTGCGTTTTGAAGTAGTCCAAGTAGGTTTGAGCGTTGACTTGAAAAATTTCTTCGCTTGGGCAAACTTGGCGGAACGAATAGCCGTCGTTAAACCAATAGGTGTAGGTGGAAAGTTCTCCCGTAAGACCTGTCGGCGCGGTCAATCCGGCAAGTCCCTTTGTGGCAAGTTCGGCTTCGGTAAACCATTTTGTAGAGTCGCGCGTCGGTTCGGGTTCGTTGCCTCCGCCTTCGTCGCTGCATGCCACAAAACCGAAGCAACAAAGCGTAAAAGTCAAAATGCAAACTAAAATGCTAAACAATTTTTTGTTCATTGCGATTCTCCTTAATAAATAGTATTGCAATAACGCTTTGCGGCAAAATTTTACCGCCGCATGTGTTTTGTTGCATAGCCTAATTGTAGCACAAACCGTGTGCAGTATCAAGCAAACGGGGCGTGTTGCAAAAAAAACCGGCGGTGCGGGATAGCTCGTTGGTCGTTCTACCGCTCACAAATATATAAGAAAAAATTATAATATAAAAACGCAACTTTGGGATAATACTATTTCACTCAGACACAAAAGCCGTCGCAAAGTGCAGCGTTGTATGCAGTATTTGCCAACTTATTACGCTTAATAGTCGGCATTTTTTTTGTAAAATAACGCCTTTCGCAGTCGAGCGCGACTGCAAGTTAGGCAAACGCTCGCTTGCTGCAAAAACGGTGAAAAAACTCGGCAATTTGTGCCGTTATAAGAAAAAATTTGACTGTTTAGGTAAAATGAATGTAAATTGTGCCGAATATCTATTGTAGGCGGACGGTATTTGTGATATACTACAAGACCTAATAGAAGTGGCGAATTGTACACAAAAACGCCGCCTAATTATTTTTTGGAGGAAATCTGATGTTGTCATATTTGATAGCAGTGGCAGTTGCGGCGCTAATCACGCTGGGCTTTACGCTTTACAACTACCTGGCTGTTAAAAAGATGAAAGAAGGCTCCGGGCGCATGTCGGAAATCGCTCTTGCGATACGAGAAGGCGCCGAAGCGTTTGTTAAGTACGAAATGAAAGTTATTGCCATCGTCGTGGCGATAATCGGCGTATTGTTTGCCGTGCTATTAAACTGGTATGTCGGCGTATCGTTCGTTTTGGGCGCGGTCATGTCGGAATTGGCAGGCTTTGTTGGCATGAAGGTTGCAACTTACGCAAACGTGAGAGTATCCAACCGTGCAAACGAAACTCGCGACCTCGGCAAAACTCTTAAAGTTGCATTCCGCGGCGGCTCTGTTATGGGCTTGTGCGTAGCGGGATTCGGCATTTTGGGGTTGCTTATTTGCTTTTTCGTGTTCGGTTTGGGCATGGGACAAACCAATCCGGAAAACATCGTTTCTACGCCGGGTTTGATTCTTAAAAGCGTAGAGTACATCCCCTTTGCAATGACAATCACCGGCTATTCGCTGGGATGTTCGGTTGTTGCATTGTTCAACCGCGTAGGCGGCGGAATTTACACCAAAGCGGCAGATATGGGCGCGGACTTGGTTGGCAAAACCGAAGCGCACATCCCGGAAGACGATCCGCGTAACCCCGCAACCATTGCGGATAACGTTGGCGATAACGTCGGCGACGTTGCCGGACTTGGCAGCGACCTACTGGAAAGTTACATATCAGCAATCATCTCCGCAGTGGTTATTTCCTGCTCGTATTACACCAAAGATCCCGCAACGGGATTGTATCGCATTTCCGCCGAGTTGCTTTCCAAGCTCATCACCTACCCCGTAATCTTTTGCGGAATCGGCCTAGTTGCATGCATCATCAGCATTGCCGTGGTTTTGCTTTCCAAGGGAGGAAAGGACGCCCACAAAACGCTTAACTTTGCTTTGTGGCTTTCGGCAGGTTTGGTAGTTGTAGGCGGCGGTGTGTTCACTTGGTTCTATTTTAAGGGTGTGGAATTTGCCGGTGTAATTCACTTCAAGGCAGGCGCTATGTCCCCGTGGATTGCCGCAATCATCGGCGTAGTTGCAGGTATCGTTATCGGTTTGTTTGCCGAATACTACACAAGCGATAAGTATAAGCCCACCAAGGACGTAGCAAAGGATAGCACCGAAGGAGTTGCTCTTACAATCACCGGCGGTATGGCTTTGGGTATGAAATCCTGCATGTTGCCGCTTATCCTTATTGCGGCTGCAATCATCGGCGCATACGAAGTTTCCGGCGAATTTGGCGTAGCAATGGCTGCAATCGGAATGTTGTCCTTTGTCGGCACAACCGTTTCCGTGGACGCGTACGGTCCCATTGCGGACAACGCAGGCGGAATTGCGCAAATGGCAAGCTTGGACGAAGGCGTTCGCGAAATCACCGACAATTTGGATTCTGTCGGAAACACGACGGCGGCAATCGGCAAGGGATTTGCAATCGGTTCGGCTGCTTTGGCTGCTTTGTCGCTACTGATATCCTTCTTGAAGGTCTACAACATCAACAGCGAAGATCTTTCTCTTAACATCATCAACCACTGGACGCTCGGCGGCGCGCTTATCGGCGGAGCATTGCCATTCCTGTTCAGCGGAATGCTCATCAATGCGGTCAAAAAGTCTGCAGGACACATGGTGGAAGAAGTTCGTCGCCAATTTAACGAAAACCCCGGCATTTTGACGGGTGAAGTTCGTCCCGACTACACAAAATGTATCAGTATCTCGGTTGCCGGTGCAATTTCCGAAATGAAGTTGCCCGTAGTTATCGCGGTTTTGGTGCCTCTCGTTTCCGGCTTCTTGTTCGGTGCGGAATTTGTAGGCGGCATTTTGATCGGCTCCACGTTGTCGGCAATCATGCTGGCAATCTACACGGCAAACGCAGGCGGCGCTTGGGATAACGCCAAAAAGTACATCGAAACGGGTGCTTTGGGCGAAGGTAACGGCAAAGGAAGCCCCGCACACGACGCTGCAGTAGTCGGCGATACAGTCGGCGATCCTTTGAAGGATACCGTAGGTCCCTCTCTGAACATCCTCATCAAGATTATGGCAAGCATTTCTCTTATTGCCGTTTCCATTTTCAGCAAGTACAACCTGCTTATGTTGCTCAAATAGGACAATACGTTTTAACAAATCTAACGCGCTTTTGCATTTGCAAAGGCGCGTTGTTTTTTTGCCTTTTGTAAATAATGCAAGCATTTATTTGCGGTTATTTCAAGCGCGTAATCAGTAATTGCTAGGGCAACCGAACGGTCAAACATATGGCGTTTCCAAATGGAGCAAAGGCAGTGGTTAGTCCGTCAATCGTGCCGATAGTCGCGTGCGTTTTCCATTCGACGGCAACGATGGGCAACAACGCTTTTACGATTCAAAGGCGCATTTATTAAGATATAAGGTCTGTGTGTTGCATGTTTTTTGATTTAAGATAACATTATGCTGTCAAAAACGGCTACATTTTACATATAATTTACATTGCGAAATCAAGTTTTGTATTGAAATGCAAGAATATTTAACTTATAATTAATATGCTTTTAAAATAGCTTTATCGTTTGCGGCAATTTATATAAAGTTGTTACCGCGGCAAGCGTTTTTGCGGCGTTTGTCGTGAAACGGGCGTGTGGAAGCAAAATCGCAAAAGGAGGCCTTTATGAAAAAATTCAGCGCAAAGATTGCGTTGCTACTCTGCTTGGTCACTGTACTTGTCTTGTGCGTGGCTTGCGGCAGAAAAGAAGCAACGGTCACAAGCATCGAGGTCGCTTCCGGCCCGAGTAAGACGGAATACTATCAGGGAGAAGCGTTCATCTTAGAAGACCTTGTGTTAAAAGTAACAATGTCAGACGGAACCACCAAGGAAATCGCCCAAGGATTCACAGTGGAAACGCCGACTCTCAATCCCGGAGAAAACACGGTAAAAGTTACCTACGAAGGCGCACAAACCACCTTCACTGTATCGGTTAAGGGAATAGCGGAGTTGCAACTTCTCCAAGCACCAACTAAGTCCGTGTATACCGACGGCGAAACCTTCAACGCGGCAGGCATGGAAGTTTTTGCCAAGTACGACGACGGTAACCGCATCAAGATTACCGATTACACCGTGGACAAAACAACCCTTACGCTTGCAGATATCTGCGTTACGGTTAAGTACTGCGGAAAAGAGCTCAAAGTCAACGTTACGGTAAAAAAGGCAAACCCCAGAGAAGTTGCCGACGTTATTTTGAACACCGACGACATTATGTACGTTCCCACGTTCGATACTTCCTCCCTTGTAAAGTACAAGGTAAAGTACTCCGACGGAACGATTGACGAAGAATGGACGGATGCTCTTGCCGACGACTTTGTAAGTTACACGGCAGCCGACGGCTATATCACCATGAACATGAAGTTGTTCGTAAAGAACAAGTTCTTCGAAAAGTCGGCAAAATACAAAGTCAGCACGGATTTTGTTACGGTAAATCAATTGCTGGATAATGGCGTAGACGGAAAAACCTACCTCTTGGACGGTATCGTTATCGCAATCGGCGGAACGGGCGCAGCTTCTCCCGGTGTCGAATTGGAAATCTACGATCAAGCCAGCGGCAAAATCATCGGCGTTACCGGCGCATACGGAGCAGGCGGAACGACTAAATGCGACTTGGATACTCACGGCTTTGCTGTAGGTCAACACGTTCGTCTTCCCGTTCGATTGACTCAACACGGTGAGGCAAAAAAAGGTCACAGTGATTTCGGCAAAATGTATGCAACCTATCAAGGCGGCACGTTGTATTCCACGGCAGTAATCGAAGAAAAAACAAACTACACCTTCGATTTTGCAAACGCATTGCAAATCAACACGCAACAAGACCTCGTGGATATGCTTTGCAAAGAAAACCGCGCAAACAACTTCTACAAACTTGTAAAAATCAGCGGACCTTTCCAATTGGTTAAATACGGCGAAAGCTACTATCGTTTCTATCTCGATCCGTCCATCAAGGCATTGGCAGATCAACGTATCGACGGAAATTGCTCGCCCGTATTCCAAGTAGGTAACCACTATTATTCGCTTGGAAGCAAAACCGCAATTCCGGAAATGCTCATCGGCGACAAAACTTGGAGTTCCACAAGTTTTGAAAATCCCGGCAAGGTTAGCAAAAACGTTTACGCGTTGTTCATCGGCGGCAACAACTACTATCACCAATTCATCATCTTGGACGAAAGTTGGATCACCGATTACCGCACATTGACCGATACTAAATTCGACGCTCCCGCAACAACCGAATATTACGTTGGCAGCGAATTGGATTTGACCGGCGCAAAAATTACCTATACCTACGATAACGGCGACGTTGAAACGGTTAACGTAACAAAAGATATGATCAAAGCCGACACGTTGCCCAATATGGACGCGGAAGGCACCTACACGGTAAAAGTGGAGCATAACGGCACAGAGTTCAGTTTCACGGTAACCGTTACCAAACCCTCTGCAACAATAGAACTTGCCAGCGCACTCGAAAAAGGCACCTATACCTACTTTGAAGGTTTTGAGTCGGTTGTTGCCGAACTTGTCAAACTTCAAATTAACCACGTAAACGGCGCAACCAAAACGGAGGTGCCTATCACTGCGGATATGGTTTCCTGTAAGGAGTGGAAAGTCGGCGAAGTGGAAGTGGTAATCACCTATCAAGAACTTGTTTGCACCGTAAAAGTTAACGTAACGGCTCCCGGTAAGAATCTTACCATAGCCGAAGCGCGCAAAATGTATGCAACCGACGAGCAATACACAATCACCGGCGTAGTTGTTTCCGCAGCGTTCATAAGCGGCACAGCAAAGGCTCCCAAGAACGGCGAATTGCTCATCAAAGACAAGGCTACAAGCGAAGTGATCGGTGTTAAAGGTCTGGTAACATCTTACGCCAATCGTCTTGCCGGTTTCGACGTTGGCGATGAAATAACTTTCACCGTTAACTTCCAAGCAACAACAACAAGCGCATCGCATTCCGAATACGGCAAAATTGCTCCTTACGTAGTGGAAGGAACAACTCCCGCCGTTGTCAGCAAGGAAAACAACGCCATGTTGGATTTGGCTTCTGCAGTAGAACTCGGCTCGCAAGAAGACCTTACGGCATTGATGAAAGATGCGGCAACCCGTTGCGGCAACTTGTACAAACTTGTCAAATTCAAGAGAAACGAAGCAACGTTCATAACCTACAATGCCGGCAAATATTTGTCCTTCACCGGCAGTAACGTTAAGATTGACGGACTCAGTGTGTACTTGCACGATTTCAACCGTGAAATGACTTTGCCCGGCGTAGCTTCCTACGACGCTGTTTTGGGAACAAGTGCGGAAGTTAAGTCTATCGATGCCGACGTATATCTTCTCTACATCGGCGGACAAGGAACGTTTTATCACCAATTTGTGCTTCTCGGCACGGACTACATCGTAAAATAACGGACGGAGATAACGAATATGAAAAAATCGATTAAATGGACTTGTCTGTTGTTGGTAATCGCTTTGATTTCGGCTTTCGTGCCTGTACTTGTGGCTTTTGCAACCGATGCGCCTGCTGCAGGTCAAGAAACTCGTATTCCCATCGACAGTCGCAAACATCTCATTTTGGACGCTAACAACAACTACGGCGGAACTTTGGACGCCGAAAAATACGGCGAAGGTGCGCCCTTGAACGGCGAATACGACCAACCCGATTCCGGCTACTGGATGTACAACGACTACTACAATATGACTTCCACAGCCGACCGCACGGTTATCCCTCACTTTGCCCCCTATCAACAAACCATGAAGGATAGCGGCGGACTTGCCTGCATGTTGATGATCATGAATCACAGCGGCGAAGACGTCTATAACACCTACACCGAAGAAAAATTGGTAAAAATGTACGAAGAAATGAACGATACCACCGTTTACGGCAACGGAACGTCCGTAGAAGGTTTGGAAAAAATGTTCAATTCTTTGGGGTATGCAACTCGTACCACGGACTACGTGGAAAAAGGCGACACAACCAACGGCAAAATTGCCAACTTCAACACTTGGCTCAAAAAGCACTTGGATGCAGGCCGCTTTGTTATGGTTCGCTTCCAAGACAACGTAGATAACGGCTGGCACATCATTTTCGGTATGGATACCATGGGTACGGAAAACAGTCGTAACACCATCTTGATGATGGCTGATCCTATGGACAACTGGGACCACTTCCAAGACGGCTACAACGTTTCTCCCGCAGGACGTTTCTACCGTTGGTGGTACAACGTTTCTCCCGCAGGAAAGGTTACCAACCAATTTGACTACATCGTAGTTGCTCCCAAGCACCTTGTGGAGTTCGACCGCGTTGAAGAAACTCGCCAAGCAGTGCAAGTTATGCCGGAAAACCACATGTTGCTTAACAGCGACGGCACCTACGGCGGAACAACCAATGCAGAACTTTACGGTGTAATCGAAACCAAAAACGGCGAAACCGACATCCCGACCTCTCAATATATGGCATTTGTAGACTACTACAACATGACCAGCACAGGCACGCGTCTTATTTTGCCCAAGTATCGTATGTTCCAACAAACGATGGCAAGCAGTTGCGGTATTTGCTCGGCAATGTCCGTCATGAACTACTACGGCTATTTCAAAACTCCCGCAAACGAACTTACCCAAATCGAACTTGTTGAAAGGTACGAAAAACTTACCGGCAGCACAGTAAAGGGCAGCGGTGTAGGCTCGGTAAACCTCAAAAAGATGGTTGACAGCTACGGATTCAACGCAGTTTCTCTCCGCTATACGCAAAGCGGCTTTGTGAGTGTAGAACAAAGCATGCCTTTCCCGACTTACGAAAAATTCTTGGCATGGGTAAAGGACAACCTTAGTAAAGGCACTCCGATGCCGGTATCTTGGAGACCTCACGGCGGTCACTGGGAAACCATCATCGGTATCGACACGATGGGTACGGACTACATCTACGACGACGTAATCATCTTTGCCGACTCTGCCGACGTATGGGACCACTACCAGGACGGCTACAACACGGTTCCCGCAACCTTGTTCTTCCGTCAATGGTATAACAGCAGTTACTCCACAAACCAACAATCTTGCGTATTTGACAACGTTACAAAATAATCCTGACGTTACGAAATGACGCTGAAATTACAGAGTAGCAACGCAAACGTTGCAAAATAACGTTAGCGTTGAAGAATATCCCTGATGTTACAGAACAGCACTAACGTTAAAAAATAAAACCGGATAACATTAGCGTTATAAAATAGCCCTGTATGTTACAAATAACATCGGTGCTGAAAAATAACGCCGGGGATAACGCCGTAAGTTACAAAATATCACTGGCGTTTCAGGATAACCCTAGTGTTATAAAACAACCCTGTACGTTACAAAAACAGCGGATGTAACAAAATAACGTCGGATGTAACAAAATAACACTTCAAATAATGCAAAAAAGCGACGGCTTCCTGCCGCCGCTTTTTTTGTGTACAATAAAATGCACCCAAAAGTTTGTCTAACATTAGATAGATATTCGTGGGGAATTCAGAAATAATAAAGCAAATATTAGCAAATAGCGAGTTCGTAAAAGAGTCCGAAATTATCATCGGACTCTTCTCTTTTATTAGCCGAAAATATATTTAAGACCACCCGTTTCCCTCTTGATTATTCTGTCAAAATGTGTTATAATATAATAAAATTTATGAGAAGGTCGCAAAGATTATTAAGAATAAAGAAATTACCGTATTTGATCAGGGAATCCATATCAACAAAGACGATTATTTCTCTCTTACGGATATTGCAAAATACAAAAATCCCGAAGACCCTCGATTTGTTATACAGAATTGGATGCGCAGAATCGATACGATTCAGTATATGGTATTGTGGGAACAACTCAACAATCCGAATTTTAACCGTGTCGAATTCGATACGTTTAGAAGCGAAGCCAGACATAATTACTTTACAATGACGCCGAAAAAATGGATAGACGGCATAAACGCAATCGGCATTATATCAAAGGCCGGGAAATATAACGGCGGCACATATGCACACAAGGATATTGATCTTCAATTCGCATCTTGGATTTCGCCCGAAATCAATTTATACATTATCAAAGAGTTTCAGCGCCTGAAAGCAGACGAACAGAAACAACTCGGTTGGACGGTAAGCGAGAACGTGCAAAAATAAATTACCGCATACATACCGACGCGATCAAAGATAACATCATTATTCCGCTTGAAATTACAAAAGAGCAAGCGTCGTTTGTTTACGCAAGCGAAGCCGACGTTCTGAACGTTGCTTTATTCGGCCTGACCGCGCGTGAATGGAGATATAAAAACCCTGATAAAAAAGGTAATATTCGCGATTATGCCGAAGTGTCGCAACTTGTATGTCTCTCCAATCTTGAAAATCTGAACGCTTATCTTATCGAATGCGGAATAAGCCAGCAGGAGCGATTGATAGAGTTAAATAAAACGGCAATTCGTCAGATGAAAGTTTGGGCGGAAGAAACGCTTAAATTACCCGCCAACTCGGACGAACAATGAGGTGTAAAATGAAATTTTCCGAAAAAGTAAAATATGCAAGAATGAAACTTCTTTTAACGCAGGAGGCATTGGCTAAAGAACTTGGTGTATCCTACGCTACAATTTGCCGCTGGGAAAAAGATAACCGCGAACCGCAAATTGTCTCCCAAGGCAAGTTTTACGCATTCTGCGAAAGCAAAGGCATTAAGTTTGAGAATTAAGGGGGAAAACTATATGGCTACAAGCAAAAAACTTGAAACGATTTATTATAACGGACAACCCGACGGTATCCGTTCTATCCGCCGCCATTTATCTACGATAACCACATACGTTATTCCACGCCCGTTGCTTTCGGAAGCAAAGAAAATTTCGGGCATTACAAGACCGGGAATATACTATTTAATTAACGAAAACGACGAAAATAAAATTGCTCAAATTTATATCGGACAGACAAGAAATGGCGTTACTCGGCTCGACGATCACAATCGTTCCAAAGATTTTTGGAATAAGGCTATTATGTTCCTTGCCGATAATAAGACGTTTTCTCTCGATATGATAAGCGGGCTTGAAGAATACGCCATTATCAAAGCACACGAGTCAAAGCGATATAAAGTAGAAAACGCTGTTCGTCCCAAATATGAAATCGACGAATACGATCTTCCCTCTATCGAAGAAGTCTATGACGAAATTCAATTCGTAATGGCTACTCTCGGATATAAAATGGACGATGCAAAACAGAGCAACGATAATCGCGAGATATTCCATACAACGAGAAACGGTATTCTTGCTTATGGCGTTTATGACGGGGACAAGTTTCAGGTTCTGCAAGGCTCTCAGATCAATATGAGTAAGCTTACAAGCCTTGAAAAATACAATAAACAAAGAACGGAATTGCAATCTAACGGCGATATTGTAATGGAGAACGGCATTTATATTCTGAAAACCACGTTGGAATTTAATACGCCGAGCGGGGCGAGCGATTTTGTTCTCGGCGGCTCAACAAACGGTTGGGTTGAATGGAAAAATAAGGACGGAAAAACACTGGACGAGATTTTTAGGAAATAAAATAGATGAAGGAATAGCAGAAGGAATAGATGATGATAAAAAATGATCCGTTGACTTACGCTTTTTACTGTGCTATAAACGTAGACGAAAGGCGATAAATTTCGTCGTTCGACGAAGAAAGCGGACGGCAAAACGGCATAGAAAAACCGAGCGTTTAGAACACTCGGTTAAAGGTTGTGATGTTTTTATAGTTTGATTTTTAGTCCGAAATAATCTCTTGTAAAAAAACAAAACGAACTCAAGATTTTCTCTCGGGTTCGTTTTATTCTTGTTTGGTGCGGATGACAGGACTTGAACCTGCATGGTTTCCCACATGAACCTGAATCATGCGCGTCTGCCAATTTCGCCACATCCGCAAATAGTATCTAGTTTTTCAAAGCAGTGGTGCTCGGCGCAAACGTCGGCGTTTGCTTTGCCGGTCGATTGTTGCGCCACTATTCCGCAATTATGTCCGCATTGCATGCGTGCGGCAGGCAAAACCGTTCGAGAACCGACAAAGAGTGCAAATATTGCACGCTCAATCGCTTACAGCCAATCCATTATATAGTATTTTTTTACAATTTACAAGTGTTTTGCGCAAATTGCCGAGTCTATTTTGTAATTCCGTCAAAAAGCGGGGCATTCAAAAGCGTTTTGCCAACAAGTCGCGGCGTTCGGCAATATCGTTTTGTTCCGCAATAAACTTTAACAAGCAGACTTTTGCTGTATTTTCTAATATCGTTTCCTGCGCTTTGGAGTTTGATAACGGCAAATCCGAAAAAACCGTTTAGGCAAGTTTTCAACAGGAGTACCATTTGGTAATCACTGCCCGTTTTGGTTCCAGCACGGGTTTTGTGCAAAAAATTACTCCCGGCAAAATTGAGCCGTTATGATTTTGAAACTGCTTGTGATTGTTCCTCCGCGCGGTTATTGTTCGGATTTTTTGAAAAGTTTATCCAGTGCCGACGTTTCTTGCAAAATTGCCAAAATTGCGCCGTTGATTACGGCAATCAAAAGTTGAAGGGGAAGCCTTGCTGCCAAATAAACCCAATACGTGGCGTATTTTCCGCTTACAAACGTCCAAACGGCATAACTGTTAATTCCTACCGAGCATACCAAAAAAACGCTCACAAGCGAAATTACAAGGTTCAGGCGCTTGCTCTTTTTGCCAACGGCGAACACGATTCCGGGAATCAGCCCCATAAGCGTGGACGCAAGCGATATAAGCAGGTTAAACGCTCCCTTGGGGAACAAAATTCCGGCGACAAGATCGCCGACAAAGCCGACCGTGGCGGCAGGGATAATTCCCAAGTACATTGCCGCAATAAAGCAAGGAATGTAGGTAAACGAAATTGCATTTCCGGCAACGGTAACCGTCAGCGCGTTCAGCGCAACCGACAATGCCGAAAGCAACGCGGTGGCGCACAGTTTGTAGGTTTTAGACATAAAAAAACTCCTTTTGCAATTGCAAAAGCAGTCCGAAGAGGTAAAATATCTCTCGCCGAAAAGCAAATGAAACTTTTCCAATCGTTGCAACGGACCGGTTTGCGCACCGCAGGGCAAATGAGTTCTTTCGTCCGTACTTTTCCGAGGTACGGCACTTTACGCGCGCAAACAATTTTGCAATAACATTGTATCGCAAAAACGGTCTGTTGTAAATCGATTGGGCACAATTTGGTCAGTATCTTACAATCAAAGTATTTTGGGCGTTTTTAAGCGAATCGGTAGAAAAGGACTGAAAACAAGTCACTCCGTTAAGCGTCATGCTTTGCGCCGAGGCTTTTGCAAAGGACGTTTCTATTTTTTTGCCGCCTATCGTCAAAACAAAACCGTCCAAAGCGTTTTCGGCGGTGGTGGGAATAACGTTCAGCCTGTTTTTGCAAACCGAAAGGCCGTAGATGTTTTCCAGTTGAGAAACGTAGTACCAGTTTTTCGGCACGTCGTTGGCATTGCAAAGGTCTTTTAGCCTTGCCTTGGACGGGTGCAAAAGCGGCAACGCGCCAATCGCCTGCGCATAGGCAAAAAGCGACACGTCCGAAGCGATTTGTTTTTTAAGTTTGTCCAGTTTAATTAGCACCGCAACTTTGTCGTTTGCCGCAATCGGAAGAATTTTTTTCAGCGCCAAAGCCTGCACACACACCGCTTTGCCGGTATATTCGGCGGTAAGCAGGGTATCCAACGCAAACTTCACGTGTTCAGGTTTCGGGAAACTTTTGTCGGCTGCAAGGTTGGCGTAGTAAGCCGTGGCAAGCGGCAGGGCAAGGCTGTCGGTTGCGGTGTGGAATTTCCCTTGCGCGTCGTAGTACTGCGGAACGTAGCCGTCAAACAGTTTTTGCAAGTACTGCCTCACAAATTGCGGATTGGTGTAGCATATGGCGGCAAGCGTGAGGGCGTTCAGGCGTTTAAGTTTGTTGGTTAGGCAAAACACGCTTTTATTGTTTACGTAGTTAAGGTAGGTGGATATAAGGCTGTCGGTAATCAGCGGCGTAGGTTTAGGCACGGACGGACAAACGGAAATTACGGCAACCGTTTGCGTTGCGGCAGAGGTGCATACCGCCAAACAATTTGTTCCGCTTGTGTTGCCGCTAAGTTTGTAGCGTAGGCGTTTTTCGTTGCACTCCAAAATGTCTGTGGTAAACCCGTCAATTTTGCCCCAAAAGGAAATTTTGTACGTTCGTTCGCCGTCGGAAACACAAAAGTCGTTGCCGTTTTTCGTAATTTTCGCCGCGTGTTCGAACGGAAAATAAAACAGAGTTTTGGCCGGCGCGGAGTAGTTTATTTTGTACGTTTTGTTTTCTCCGTGCGCAACCGACAGTGTGGCTTTGGGTGACGAATAAGTCAGCACGTCTCCGCAAAACGAGTACTTTCCGTCAAAAAGAGAGTTCAGCATTCCGCCCGATACGGAGTAGATTTTTTCTCCTCCCACGCCAAAGGCAAATCCCTTTATAAGCGTTGCGCACCTTCCGCCGTTGTCCACAAAAGTGGATAGGTCGGCGTTGCCGATTTGGTAGGAAAAGCAAATGCGGTCGGATTGTTTCTGCTCGTATTTTCGTCCGGTGTGGCCGTAGGGCGTCAATGTCAGTTGCCTGTCGGTATTTTCCGAGTAGTCGGCAGGTCTGTCGCAGAGAAACGGGCAAGCCGTCGCGCCGAAAACGTTCAATTCGTCCAGCATATTGGCTAGGCTCGGCACGTCGGTGGCGTACAGGCACACAAGGTCAAAGCATTTTGTGCCGCCCGCAGACACGGAAAGGTTCAAACAAAGGCAGTCCGCCTCGTTTGTCGGCGAAGAAATCTTGCCGTCCTCCACAATGCAAAATGCGGCGTAAAAGTTCTCGAAGGCAATGCATCGCACTCCCGAACAGGCAAAAAACTCGCTTTTTGCCTCTTTTGCGTCGGATACTACTTGGCAGCAATAAGTCATCTTCTTTTTGCAAAGGTTTGTTATTTTGTATTTGCGAACTTCCCTGCCCTTTTCCGCAAAGTACTGCATTTCGGTTTTGCAAGAGGGCGTTTGCGAGTGAAAATCCGCGGTGTAAACTCCAAATCGACTGTTGCAAAAGGTGTCAAAAACGTTCCTTCCGTTGCGATAAACGTAAAGTTTGGGCATAGCGGGAGAAACCACGTCGTTAAAACGTACTGCCGAGTTGCCCAAACAGTCCACTTGCGCCAGCAAATTTGCCGAGGAATACGGCGCGCGAGAGTACGTTTTGTTGGCGCAATACGGGCTTTTAAGCGGCTCGGGACGTAGCATTTTCGCTAGGTTCGTTTCTGCTTTGCGACTGCCGCCGGCAGTTTCTTCCATAAGGCAACAATACAGTTTTATGCGGCAAAGCGCAATAACGTCGGGCAGGTATTCTTTTTCTCGTTCGGTAAGGTCAAACAGTTCTTCGGCACGTGCCGTAGCGCGGCTAAGTTGCTGCTCGGATGCGGCAAACTGCGTACAACGAGCAATAAGCGTTGCAATGTCTTCCACTCGGGTGGACGTGTTGCACGGAAACAGCATATGTTTTTTGCCGAATATGCGTTTTATGCGCAAAAACTCCTGCCAAAAGCCGTCAAAATAGCATAGTGCGGCTTTCATTTGGGGCGTTTTGGCTTTGGTCAACGCAACTTGGTTCAGGCAAAACTCCGTCATCAACGTGTCTATGGGTTTGCGTTGCGGATAGTAGTTACCCGCAAGTCGCTCCAGTTGGCTAAAAAGTTGGTCTTCGGTGGTGGGCAAACAGTGCAAATCGGCAAACTGATTTTTGTGGACGTGCCATTTTATGTTGGTTTGTAAGTAGTTAAGTACGTTCATGGTAACCTCTCGGGCAAATCTTTGTGATATTGTTGCCCTTTTGCGCGTTTTTTACACACCAAAGGAGGTCGCACGGTTGCAACAAACCGTAAACGATTGTCGAAAAACGGCGCAATCGTCAATCAAACGTCGCCTTGTTTGGCAAAACAAGACGTAACGGCGCACGAAAAACGTAAAAAATCCGACGTAAACTTACGTCGGATTCGGAAAAAGCATAAAGTATTAAAATGTTATAGATTGTTCAATCGCATTTGCGCCGTTCTCGGCTTGACCGTATCATCCAAAACGCAGGAAGTTTGTTTTGGCTAAAACTCGGACGGGCGCTGTTTCGACCGATAAAAACGTCAAGTTGTACACTTCCCAAAACATTTACAGTATTGCATTGGGGAGTAACAAACAGGTTGTTCAATCGGTATTAGGCGTAATCGCACGTGTTGTCTATTTGCGTTTTTTGTCCGCACCGGCAAGCATAAGTTCTTTTTTGCCGGCCAAAATCTCGTCAAGATTTTCCACCTTTACGCCGTACTTTTGAAGCGTGTGTAGCAGGTTTGAATCAAAAAGAAAATGCAAATCGTTTACCAATTCTTCCGGGTATGCTGCGTCGGGATTCAAGCGGCTTTTTACAACTATCGTAAGCGGACGTTTGTCTTTGCCGAAAAACGGCAACGCCTCAAAGTTGAGTTGGTCGTAGGGCAAAACCACAAGCGGAGTTTGTTCCGACAAGGCAGTTTCCTCTTCAAAAACGTTTTGAGTTTGGTCGTTGACGTAAAATTCGTCTATAACGTACAACGCCAGTCCGCTTTCTGTAAAGTCGCAATCGAATCCGTTTCCGCCGTCGGCGTACCTGTCGGGATATTTGCGGCGTTCTTCGTCAAGTTCTTGTTGTAACTGTTGTTTCAGTTGCTTCTTTATTGACATATGCGATACGTCAAACAGGTCAAACGGGTAGTTTTGTGCGTAAAATTCTATCGACAACGTTTTTAGGCGCTTGTTGGTGAGTATAACCGCAATTATGCCGCCCGCAAACAGAACTGCCGAACATGCGAGTAGCGCAATCGTTGCTGTTTTAAGTTGCAACTCCGCCGTAATCGCCCCGGCAATCGCAGTCAGCAAAAACGCAAACAGCGGCACAAGGGAAAGCAACGTTGCTTTTTTTCTTATCGGCAAATCCGGTTGTCTGCAAGCAAAAAATTCGGCAAATTTTTCCGCAAGAGAATACAGTTTCAGCGGCTCAAGGTAGATGCATACCACAAAGCACGCCACTGCGCTTGCGGCTGCTACCGATGCGGCAATAACGAAAAACGAAGTAACGTTTTTGTTTTCCGCCTGTTTGAAAACCAAAACTTTTTCCGCGTCGAACAAAACGTTTTCGCCGCAAGCCAACCCAAGCACCCAAATGTTGGAAGAAGAAACATTGTCCGCAGGGTAGGTTATTGTGATTGTTTTGCTGTCAAGGCTTTTTATCAAATTGCAAAATTCTTCCGAACTTTTGCCTTCCGTCGCGGAGTAGTAGGTCGATAGTGTCGCCGTGGAAAAAATTTCGCCGTTGTCCAGCGTCAAGTACAGGTTTTGATCGTCGCCGCTCACCGAAACTACGCCTGTGGACGTAGTAGTTTTTCCGTTAAGATTTTTGTCGCGCACGTCGTAAATAAGATAGGCGAATATTGCAAACAGAATGGCTACAACTATCAAAATTACTGCTGCAGCCTTAAATTTTTGCCGTGTCGGGTTTGGGACGGCAAATTGATTATCCATTGTTTTTCTCCGATTAGTGTAGTTTTATTAGGTCCAAAGTTTGTCCCACGTAAGTGTCAATCGTGACGTCCTGTTTGTCGCAAAAGTGGGATTGCACGCCGATGCACTTCATACCGGCGGCTTTTATTGCCAAAATGCCGTTTATGCTGTCCTCAAAGCCAACGCAGTCGGTAGGATCAACGTTCAAAAGTTTGGCCGCATACAAAAATATATCAGGCGAGGGTTTATGCGGCAAATTTTGATTTCCGTCCACAAACACGTCAAACAGCGGCAACAAGCCGAAGCGCGTTGCAACCTCCCTGCTGTGCGTGCTTGCCGAAGCCACGCCGGTTTTTATTCCGTGGCTTTTTATCATTTTGATAAAGTCGATAATGCCCGGAAGCAAATCCTCTTCGGATACTTTCAAAATTTCCGTATCCATAGAGTCCACTCTCAACTTGTTAAGCCGTTGAAACTCCTCTTCGGTAAAGGGTTTACCTGCTTTTTTCAGTAGGTACGGAATAAGCACACGCCGTCCCGCGCTTTTGTACGGACCGTATTCTTCGTAGGTAAAATCAACGCCTAAATCGGCGGCGACTTTCTTCCAGCCGAGGTGGTGGTATTTTTCGCTGTCCATAATAACGCCGTCAAAATCGAAAATGCAAGCCGACGGCAGCCTTGCTTCACAACATCTTTTCATAGAACAAGTTTACCATATTTTTTTTGCAATGGCAATTGTATGAGCGCGCCGAAACGACGGTTTGCGCGGTAAGCGGAGCAAAACGGCAATGTTTTATGTTTTTGCCCACAAGGATTGCTTTTGAGGGAACGCGCACATTTACTTGAAAAAATGGCGGTTGATTGGTTCGGGTGCTGCACAAGCATGCCAAAAGGCGCTCGTTGAGGCGAAGATAATCGTCAAAAAGCTTTAACCGTCTTGCGTGAAAAACTTATTCTGTTTGTGGATAGCCGAACGAATGCAAAAAAAATAGTAAACCTGTACCCGTTTGTGAAAAAATCTAAACGAAAATAAACAAAATAATACCCGCAACGAACAGTTTTTCGCTGCGGGTATTTTGTTTGTAGCCGTCAAATTGCTCCTACGCCTGAAAAATGTCCTTTCCGTTGACAAATCAACGCAGGCTGGCGCGCCGAAATGGCGGAGTGATGCAACGCTTGCGCTTGATTGTGGTGCTTAACTACGGATGGGTAACACAAAGCGACGCTCTCTTGAGCGTCGCAGTTTGGTGCGAGATGTGAGACTTGAACTCACACGGTCTCCCACACGCCCCTTAAACGTGCGCGTCTGCCGATTCCGCCAATCTCGCATTGCCTAGACATTGTATATTACGGTGTGGGTTTTGTCAATTGATTTGCCGCAAATTTTCAAATATTTTTGGGGTAATTTGTTTTGACGCGCCTACACACGGCATATTGCGCGCAAGTGTTGCAAAAAATCCGTCATAATGCTACAATTACAGAGTGAAAAAAATATTTGCAATCATAGCCGTAATAGTTTTTGCTTTTTTTGCGACGGGAGTTTTTCTCGGCGGCGATTTTGCTTGCGCCGAAAGTTCCTATTCCGTTTCGACGGTAACGCAAAACGGCAGTATCGTCGGTGTAAAAATGAGCGGCTATTTTTTTGCAAACAGCGGCATACTTTCCTCGGCGGAAGTGTACTCGGTTGAAAACAGGAATATCGATTTTAATTTCGATTCCGCTTTGCTTTCCGACGAGCAGCGGCAAACAAAAAGCACGGTTTTGGATTTGTTCGACCGCATCGCCGCACTTTTGACGGAAGTTTCGGCGGCTGTCGACACCGATTCTGCCACGTCGGACGTTGGCAAATATAACGCGGCAAACAGCGGAGAAACGGTGTACGTGGGCGAGCATACGCTAAAAATGTTGCAAATCGCAGCCGAGGTGTACGTCTTGACCGAAGGTCGGTACAATCCCGCGGCGTACAGGCTGGTGGATTTGTGGGGATTTTCCTCTCGGGTGTACTCCGAAGGTCGGTTCGGCTTGGCGTACGATCGCGCGGTATCGTCGGACGAATTTGCGCAAAGCGGCTATCCGCTGCCGCAGGATAAATTCGTGAAGGCTTTTTCCGCCGAGGCGTTTTTGCGTTTTGACGTGAACACGGACTACGCGCAAAGCAATGCGGTGGTAGCGGACGGAAAAACGCTCTATCCGATAGTAAAAACCGCGCCGAATGCCGTTGTGGACGGCGTTGAATATCCCCAATGGTTGGATTTGGGCGGAATTGCCAAAGGCTACTGCGCCGATTTGATTGCGGAGATGCTATCGGAAGTTACCGACGAATTTTTGGTGGATACAGGCACCAGCAGTCAGGTTTTGGGCAAAAACGTCGGTGGCGTTAGTTTCAAAACGGAACTTATCGACCCGTACGACTATAACGCGGCGTATCCCCAAGCATTGCTTTCTCTAAACCTATCCGACGTGGCGATTTCCACAAGCGGATTGTACGTTCGTAACTACGTAACAAACGGCACGCGGTATACGCATATTATGAACTGCAAAACGGGCAAACCCGTAACCGGCGGTGCGGAATCGGCAACGGTGCTGCTTCCAAAAGGCAGTTTTGCCGCCGCAAAAAGCGACTGTTTGTCCACTGTGATTTGCACGATGTCGGCGGTGGAAATAGCCTCATTTGCAAGTTTTATCGAGGGGGTAGGCGGCAAACTTGTCGTTGCCTATTTGACAGACGGCGGAGTAAAACAGGTGCTTACAACCGTATCCGAGGACGATATTATCTCGGAAGGCGGCAGTTTTCAAAAAGATATGCTGGCGCTTTCTCGCACGAACGGCGGCTTTGAATATTTGCCTTCCGCGGGCGTAAAACAGGCTTGGAGCGGCAAAACCGTCGGCATTGTGATTGCAATCGTTCTTTCGGTTTTGGCGGTTGTGGCCTGTGTGGCGTTTGCATTTTGGCGCAAAAAAACCGTTCAAAAGGTGGACTTCAAAACACAAAGAACGTTCATGATAGGGGACGTGATAGTTTATCTTTGCGTTGCGCTTGTAGTTGTGGTGCTGCTG
>CAKRAM010000152.1 GCA_934294965.1 uncultured Clostridia bacterium | reverse complement strand
TGCATGTTTAATGCAAGCGTTTGGCGAAGAACATCGCCCACGGTCTTATTCTCACCATGCAACAATCGCTAGCGTTCAAGTTTGCTTTAACTTCCACTTCGGCAATGCCGAAAGCAAACAAACAAAGCGGATATTGCAAAAGTTAGTTTAAGCGGCGGCAAAAGCGGCAGCGCATATCCTTAACGCGCAATGCGCAAATAAAAACATAAGGAGAAACAAATTATGGCACAAAGAAAAAGACGCGGCTTTACGATCATCGAACTCGTAATCGTAATCGCCGTAATTGCAATTCTTGCCGGCGTGCTTATCCCCACGTTCGTTAGCGTGATCAAAAAGGCTAACCTTAGCAACGATAAGTCAATGGTAAAGAATATTAACACAGCATTGGCGGCTGAAGTCATTCCTCAATCGAAGTTTGATAATGCAGGTGATGCAATCAACGCTCTCTATAAAGCGGGCTGGAATATGGGGAAACTGGAAACTTACAGCCAAGGATTTCATTATGCATATTCATTAGAAAATAACAGAATGTATCTTGTTGACGATACGAATGCAGTTATTTATCCTGAAGAATCCGAAGTGCAAGCTAGCAGTCTTTGGTACCTTTGGAAAAATACGGCTGTCGATAAGGTACAAGGGGCAACAAAATACGTTTCATTGGTGAATATCACAGATGGCGGCTACTTCGGAACTCATTTTGCGGAAGGTACGTATCAGATTGACTTGGCAGATCACTACATTAACTATACGGGAACTGCTTTAACAGGCGTTACCGTGTTCAATGGAGTTTTTATTGCCGGCGCTACAAAGTCAGATACGGAAGATACTATTCAACTTGAAGTTATAACTAAAGATGGTATCACGAACGGAACAAAAGACAACGTGACCGTTATTGAAAATAAAGTATACGATTGCCGTGATAAAAAGGCAATGAGCGGAGTGTCAAACGTCAAATTCGTTAACTGCTTTTTCTATAATTGTACTGACGAAGGCACAAGACTTAGCAACAGAACGTTTGAAAATTGTACTTTTATTGACGCTACATCGTACATTTTTAACCTTCAAGGTAATGATGTATATGATGGATATTTGACGGTTAAAGATTGTAAGTTTATTAACTGCGCAAGAGTGTTCAATATGGTTATCGGCGTTCGCGGACAAACCGTTGACGGAACTATTACGGTTGACGGGAATACTTTCTACGGTGTAACCGAAAATAAACGTAGCACGTGTCAATTCAATATTCAAATAGTCGATAGTAGTTACGAAAACGCAGACATTCACTATTTGGACATCACGTTCTCGAACAACAAATATGTTGAATGCTCTTCTACACAAGCATGTTTGTTTACGATTTAAGATAATTTGCAAAAGTACGGAGTAAAGGCAGATCATATCACTTTCGTAAATAACACATTTGCCTCCGACATCGACAATTCAAAGATATTTGTTAACGATGACGGAAAAGCTAATAGTGATGTAACGGGCGGCTACAATTCAGCGTTCAAGGATGCGTTGTATGCCAAAATTAAATAGTATCATTCGTTTATATCGACATGTGGTTAAGGCTTGCAAATAAAGTTTGCGATGCTTGTTCTGCTGACGTTGCGGTTATCTGTGTGATACTTATAATCGTTACGTTTATTCGATAAAAGCAGTGACGATATAAAACCTAACACTTGTGGTTTTAGGACTCTAAAGGAACAACAACTGATCGGCAAAATAGTTAACGTAAAACTAAATATCAAAACAATGCAAAAAGGTCGCAAGTTTTCTTGCGACCTTTTTGTTTCGTTTATTCAGTTGCCGGCCTAGATATTAGTACATATCCCCGTGAGGTTCTTCATGTTGGCACTTGGGTTCGGGAATATCCACAACGATGCTTTCGGTCGTGAGCAACGTGCCTGCAACGCTTGCCGCGTTTTGGAGAGCCGAACGCGTAACCTTGGTAGGATCGAGAATTCCCTTGTCGATCATATCGCCGTAAGTGCCGGTCAAAGCGTCGTAGCCGTAGTTGGGGTTCTTGCGTGCAATCACGTTTTGAACAATCACGCCGCCGTTTACGCCTGCGTTTTCGGCAATTTGCTTGATGGGGGCTTCGAGAGCCTTTCTGACGATTTGCGCACCGGTTTTTTCGTCGCCGGAAAGCGTCTTGATAAGTTTATCAACGTCGGCAATGGCATTGAGCAGTGCAACGCCGCCGCCCGCAACGATACCTTCTTCAACCGCAGCGCGAGTAGCGTTCAAAGCGTCCTCTATGCGAAGTTTGCGTTCTTTCATTTCCACTTCGGTTGCCGCGCCCACGTTGATTTGTGCCACGCCGCCTGCAAGTTTTGCCAAGCGTTCCTGAATTTTTTCCTTGTCGTAGTCGCTGGTGGTTTCGGCAAGTTGGTTACGAAGTTGCGCCACGCGTTGAGATATAGCGTCCGCCGTGCCTGCGCCTTCCACGATGATGGTGTTGTCCTTGTCCACCTTAACGGTCTTTGCTCTGCCCAGCATATCCAAAGTTGCGGTTTTAAGGTCGTATCCGAGTTCTTCGGTGATAACAACTCCGCCGGTCAAAATGGCGATATCTTGAAGCATTTCTTTTCTTCTGTCGCCAAAGCCGGGTGCTTTTACGGCAACGCAGGTAAAACTGCCGCGCAATTTGTTAAGGATAAGGGTAGTAAGCGCTTCGCCTTCCACGTCCTCGGCAATGATAAGCAACTTGTTGCCTGTTTTAACAACTTGTTCCAAAAGGGGCAAAATTTCCTGAATGGAACTGATTTTCTTGTCGGTGATCAGCACAAACGGATTGTCCAATTCGGCGACCATTTTGTCAAGGTCGGTAGCCATATAGGGGGAAGCGTATCCGCGGTCGAATTGCATACCTTCAACGATGTTCAGTTCGGTTTTCATCGTTTTGCTTTCTTCAACGGTAATAACGCCGTCGTTGCCAACTTTTTCCATCGCGGCGGAAATCAATTCGCCTATGGTGCTGTCGGCTGCGGAAATGCTTGCAACCTGTGCAATTGCGTTTTTGCCCTCAACGGGGGTAGAAATCGTTTTAAGTTTGTTCACGCAAACTTCAACGGCTTTGTCTATGCCTTTGCGCAAAATGATGGGGTTTGCGCCGGCAGCAACGTTTTTGTTGCCTTCCAAAATGATTGCTTGCGCCAAAACGGCTGCCGTGGTGGTGCCGTCGCCAACAACGTCGTTGGTTTTTGTCGAAGCTTCCTTTATGATTTGTGCGCCGACGTTTTCAAACGGATCGGCAAGTTCAATTTCTTTTGCAATCGTAACGCCGTCGTTGATAACCAGCGGAGAACCGTACTTCTTTTCCAAAATAACGTTTCTGCCTTTGGGACCGAGAGTGATTTTTACGGTATTGGCAAGTTGATTTATGCCGCTTTCCAATGCTTTTCTGGCTTCTTCGCCGTATTTAATTTGTT
>CAKRAM010000151.1 GCA_934294965.1 uncultured Clostridia bacterium | reverse complement strand
GTTTTGTCTTTTATATTCTACCATAATTTCTCAAAAAATCAAGCCTGTATGTCCTAACTTCGTGTGAAATTACAAAAATTCAAAAGTTTACCCGCAATTCGTTTCTTTTTACTCATTTTCGATACCTTTCCGCTCTCTCCTTATGCAAAAACGCACCTGCTTTTACAAACCATACGACACTCCCTACACTCGTTATATCTGTAAAAAGGAGCGGCTCTCTGTTCGAAAACCACTCCCCGCGGAGATTAGTCCGCTTTCTTGTTGTATGCCGTATTCGCCTTGTTCAAGTCATAGATGCTATAAATAAGTTTTTTTAATTCAGTTTTGATATTCAAGTCCTGCCGGGCGGTGCTTATAGTCCGACAGACTTCAAGTGTGAAATTACGCTTTTTTTTGGGGCATAAAAAAACCGAGTAATTCTCCGTTACTCGGTCTATTGATTTGCTATGAAATTGCTCAAAATGGGCAAAAATGCCCCTAAAAATACAAAAATGATGGTCTATAAGAAAAAACTTACAGACCATCACACTTGGCTCCCCAAGTAGGGTTTGAACCTACGACCCTCCGGTTAACAGCCGGATGCTCTGCCGCTGAGCTATTGAGGAATATGCTATTGTTGCAACTTGATTGCTAATCTATATTAGCACCGAGCAATACATTTGTCAACGATTTTTCAAAAAAAATTATCAAAATTTAGCACCTGTTCGGTTTAATATTCTATATAAACGGTTGTTTTGCCGGTTTTTTAACAATGGTGCAACACTTTTGCTTTGCTCGGTTTGCGCCAAGCATGTCTGCCACAAAATTTTTGTGTGTTCTATGTTGATATTGTTTTTTTGTCGCAGCGGAGGCTTGGCTTTCGGGCGATTTTTTGCGTTTAATGTGTTTACAAACGATATATAGCGATGTATAATAAAGATGTTATAAAATAATATACGTAAGTCTTTCAAAAAATTAGGAGAAAGAGGACATTTGCAAAGGAGAAAACTTTGAGTAAACCTGCATTTATAATTTTTCACTCTTTTTTTGCGTTGCTGATGTTGGCAATGCTGTTTGCCATTCAGTACGTTCTGAAAATCGTGTGCTACGTGGTCGGCGGCGGAATAATTCTGCTTGCAATTTTGTTTCTGTTCGGCGGAACGCGCATCGTTTCCGGCGTGCTGGAAGACATCGGAGTAGAGTACGTCGCAACCAACTTGGGTTCCAACTTGATAACCACGTTTATTATGGTGTGTATCGGCGGGGCTATTGTCGCAATACCCACCGCAACGGATTTGACCGGTATGAAATCCCTCGGCGCGTTGTTGATATTCGGCGTAGGCGTGCTTATCGGCTACAAAATGATGAAAGAAAATCGTCGTTTCGACGAACTGTCCGACCTTACCGTGCTGTGGGGCAAACTTGCTCCCATATCGTACGTAAACGGCGCAGTGCTGTACATCTTTCTTTCTTTGTTTAACGTTCAACCGTTGTACAGCGCGGTACTTATCGTTGCCGGTGCGGCGTTCCACGTTATGCGTATGGTAGGCGTTTGCCGCGAATACGATTTTTAGTGGAGGGGAACTATGAAAAGAATTTGTAACAGAATTTATTACATTGGTTTGCCTCTTGTCGCAATTGCAATGACGGTGCTAACTTGGATAAGCGTAATAAACGTCGACGCCGTGTACACATATTCTTACGGCGTGGCGTACGGCTGTATGGCTCTTATATTCGGCACGTTCTTTGTGTCATGCACGTTCCTTTTGGAGCAAGTCGACGAAGCAGGCGTCCGCAACCGCGTGTTTTGTTTGGCTGCAGGTTTGTGCTTTTTGTACATTGCCTACACCGTGTTTAACGGCGGGCTGAAAATTAACGATTTCGGAAACACAACGTGGACTTCTGACGACCTTTCTTATATGGCTCCGGCGTTGTTTATGCCACTGTTTGCCGTTCTTCACATAATTTTCGGAATCCGGTACGTTGCGGATAACTTCCGAGAGTCGCGCACGGATTTCTACTTGGCTCTGGCTGCGGTAGTGTTTAGCGTAGCAATTTTCGCGCTGATGTTCATTACGGACATGTCGCGTTCCTCAATTCAAGTGGTACTTTGTCTCTTGTCCACTTTGTCGGCATTGTCGCTTACTGCAGCATGTTTCTTTGCAATAAGATACGGACACGACTTCGAAGAAGAATACTACTACGACGACTAACGTTGCAAATAAACGTAACAAAACAGACCGAGATGCCCTGTCATTTTCGGTCTTATTTTGTAACTGGCGTTTGATATTGTCAGTTTTCGTCGACTTTCAACAAATTTGTGCCAAATTGCAACGTTCACTTGCGTTTGCCGATTTTTCGGCTATAATTTGATTGACAAAACGCTCGGTAAAAAACGGCTTGGCTGCAATTGCTTGGAAAAACTTGACGGCAAGATAACGCCGCAAAGGAGAAAACAATGGTAAAATACGTAGCGTTGAACCAAAACAATCTTGCCGCGCTGGCGGAAAAGTACGTAGACTACTATAACAATTGCGAGGGTGGTGTTTGGACCATGGAAAAGGCTCTTACGCGCATCGGTCAAGTGGTGAACATTTGCGATAGTTACTGCATAGTGCAAACCGACGGCGGCAACGTCACGGGGTTTGCCATGGGCTACTTCAAACAGTACGACGACCTGGTTTCCTATTTTTTGGAGGAAATAGTGGTGTTCAAGCCTTACCAAAACCAAGGCTACGGCACAAAAATGCTTAACAAACTGCAAAGGTACGCCAAAGCGCGCGGCGCAAAAATAATGGAACTTATGTCGGTCAACGACCTGCGCCACATGCATTTTTACGGCAAATTCGGCTTCAAACAAACCAAAACGCTTGCGCCTATGGGCAAGTTTTTCAATTAAACATTTTTCGAGAGGTAAAGAATATATGGAACCCGGCACCGAAATCCTAAACGCATGCTTGTTTGACGCATGCGTGGAAAACTTCCGAAAACTTGCAATATCCTGCGTGGAAAGTTACTCCTACACGCTCGGCTACTACGACTTTTTTAACGTCGCGCCCGGTAGGGAAACTCCGCTCGTGTGCAAAATGCATTATCGCGGCAAATTTGCCGACTTCAAATTTTCAAAGGTCGAGGCGGACGGCACGCTTTGTTTTTCCGCAAAAGCAATTGCCGAGGTGGAAGGAGATGCCTACTGCCCGTCGGAAGGTAACGCGCTTACCGAGTCGCTGGTCAAGTTAATCAAAACGGAAATTGCCGACAAAATGCTTGCCGATTTGCGCAAAAAGTTGAACAAACAACTTGCTCCCTTTTGCGAGCCGTCCTCGGTGCCGATAAAAGTCCTGCTCGATTGGCAAAACAAATATATATGCTAGCGACACGGGGCAACGGTTTACCGCGTAACTAATGTTTGTAAAAATATGCAAAGCAAAGGAACACGGCAATGAAAAGCAAAAACACAATAGAAACCGACAACGGATTGACGTCGGATGTTTCTCAAAACATTCAAAATAATTCGGAATCAAACGCCAATCGAATCAATGACGTAAAATACGTCGCGCTAAAACGCACAATTTGCGCCAAATACGGCACGGCAACGGTTGGGATACTGCTGTATTCCGTCCGCAAAAACACAATCGATTGTTTGGCAGTTGGCGAGCAATATCGTGGCTGCGGCATAGCAACCGAGTTAGTGCGCCGCGCGCTAAAAATTTTGGATTGTTCTCGCCCCGTCTATGTAAACACCTTTCCGATGGGTGACGAAAAGGGCAAAGCGGCTCACGCCTTGTACAAAAAATTCGGTTTTCTGCCGTCCAAAGAAATCGGCTTGGAATACGGTCGCACGGTGCAAAAATTCGTTCGCAGTCCTTTCGGCGGCAAACAATAAAACAACGCCGTTTGCCTATTAAAAACAAATAATTCGTAAAAATACAAAATAGAACATTACCGCTTATCAAAAATATACCAATTGGAGAAAACCGCAATGACCGAAAAAGAAAAAATGCTTTTGGGAAAACTGTACGATCCGTCGGATGACGAACTTCGCGCTCTAAACACAAAAGCCAACGCGCTTTGTTTGCGCTACAACGTTTTGCCCAAAACGGAATGGGAAAAGCGCGAGCAAATTTTGGACGAACTTGTTCCAAACAGGGGCAAAAACGCCTATTTTCAAGGGCCAGTATACTTCGATTACGGCGTGTTCACGTCGGTGGGGGAAAACTTCTATGCCAACTACAATCTGACAATTTTGGACTGTTGCCCGGTAAAAATAGGCAACAACGTTTTCATTGGTCCAAATTGCAGTTTGCTTACGCCCATGCACGGATTTTTGCCCTCCGACCGCAATTTGCGCGTGAGGGAAAACGGGCAGTTGTACGATTTGGAGTACGCCAAATCCATCACCATAGGCAACGATTGTTGGCTTTGCGGCAACGTGGTCATTTGCGGCGGAGTGACCGTGGGTGAGGGCTGTGTAATCGGTGCGGGCAGCGTTGTCACAAGGGATTTGCCTCCGTATTCGCTGGCTGTCGGCAACCCGGCAAGAGTCGTGCGCAAAATAACCGAAAAGGACGCCTTCAAAAACAAGCCGGAACTGTTATAGTTTGGCGTTTAGGCAATTACACAACGTCGCATGTCACAATTGTTGAAAATTTGGACTTTCTTTTGCGCCAAGGCAGGTTTAGCAAGCGTAAATTTAGCAAAAGAGACGCTTGTAAGGCTTGTAAAAACTCTGTAATTTTATAGAACCACGCCAAACGCTGACATACACCTGTCAAAATTGCGTTGTAAAATCTAGTTGTACAAGATGTTGCAAGTTGTCGCAAAAATCGGGTAGCGACAACCTTGTCGGCTTTGCTTTCGGGGAAGCAAAACGCCGTTTGCGCATAACTTGTATCGGATTCTTGAAACTGTGTTTCCGAAAATTTTTATAAAGGAGACGCAACTATGGATTTTGAAAACGCAATCAAATCGCTTTCGGCTTTTTTAGGCAAAACGGACAACGCCTTTTGCCTGGTATACGCAGTTGTAACCGCTGCGCTCACGTTGCTTGTTTGTCGGCTTTGCCGCAAAAAAACGCAACTGCCGTACAAATTTGATTCCGCCGAACTTTCGGCATTCGCATTTGCCGTTGTTTGTGCCGTTGTAAACTTGTTTTTTGTGGAAAAACCGCAAATATCCGTCTACAAAAAAATCGTCAAGGTTTTGGGCGACGGAGCCGTTATCGGAGCAATGGCAACGGTGCTTTGTCAGTTTGTTCGTTCGCTTTCCGGCAAGGACGTCAAAAAACTGCTGGCTAACGACGCGTTTGCCGTGGTGTACAGTCAACTTTTGTACTGCGGCGGAGTAAAGGAACGCCTAAACAAAGGCGAACTTACTTTGGAGCAGTTTGCTGCGCAGGCAAAAATTCTTGCCGAAACGCTTTCGGCATTGTACGGTAAAAACGGCGACCAAACCGACCGCAAAAAGAAGTTGTTCGATGCCGTTGCCGAGTTTATTGGCAGCAGCGACGTATCCGTTTTGGCGGACGCGCTGGACTCTGCATTTGAAAAATTGTTCCAAAAGTGACATATTGCAAGCAAACGGGACTGCATTTTGCAGTCCTTTTTGTTTGCCTCGTTGACACGTTTTTCTAGGTGTGGTATCATCGAAATACATCGTTCGAATTTTTCGAATCTATCGGAGGTAGTATGAGATTTTACCTTAACGACAATTGGCAATTTTTTCCGGAGTGGTCGGATTCGGTTTTCGAGCCTACTTCACAAGGCAGTGCAGTGCGCCTTCCGCATACCAACGCGGAAACGCCTTTCAACTGTTTTGACGAAAGTATCTATCAATTTGTCAGCGGCTACAAACGTACGTTCACGGTTAGCAAACAAGCGGGCGCAACCTATTTACTCACGTTTGAGGGCGTAGCGCACCAAGCCGACGTGTTCGTCAACGGTAGGTTGGCGGTGCAAAATCGTTGCGGCTATAACGCCTTTACCGCCAACGTAACCGATTGCGTCACGGATGGCGAAAACGTGCTTGTGGTAAAGGTTGATAGTCGCGAAAGCCTCAATCAGCCGCCCTTCGGTTTTGTTATGGACTATATGACCTACGGCGGAATTTATCGCGAGGCATATTTGGATGAATACTTCGGCGCATACGTATCCGACGCGTTCGTTCGTGCCGACATTAGCGGCGAAGTCAAAGCCGACGTAACGCTTGCGGCGTTTGCCGAACCAGTCAGTGTGAAGTGGTCTATAGAGGGGGACGACGGCACTGTAACCTGCGGCAGCCAACAAGCCAACGGCGAAAAACTCAACTTGATAGTAAAAACCGAACTTAAACCTTGGAGCGTGGATGAACCTAATTTGTACACGCTTACGCTTAAAGTCTGTGGCAACGTTCACAAGTACACTTTCGGCGCGCGCACGGCAAAATTTATGCCCGACGGTTTTTACCTCAACGGACAAAAACTGAAGATAGTGGGGCTTAACAGGCATCAAAGTTATCCCTACGTCGGCTACGCAATGCCCGACAGTATGCAAAAACTGGATGCAAAAATTCTAAAAGATATGGGACTTAACGCCGTCAGAACCTCCCACTACATGCAGGCGCAAAGTTTTGTGGACGAGTGCGACAGGCTGGGGCTGTTGGTCTTTACTGAAATCCCCGGTTGGCAGCACATCGGCGACGACGAGTGGCAAAGCCAAGCCTTGGACAACGTCCGCAGCATGGTTTTGCAGTATCGCAACCACCCGTCAATAGTTTTGTGGGGCGTTCGCATAAACGAGTCGGTCGATTGTGACGAATTGTACGCCAAAACCAACGCCGTTGCCCACGCCTTGGACGAAACGCGCCAAACGGGCGGAGTGAGGTATCTTGCGCAGTCCAACTTGTTGGAGGACGTCTACACCTTCAACGATTTTAACGCGCTCGGCGCAACCGACCGCAACAAAGTGTGCAAAAAAGGCGTTCCGTATTTGATCACGGAGTACAACGGACATATGTTCCCCACAAAAAGTTTCGACGATTTTCCGCACGTTCGCACCCACGTAAAGCGGTACGCGCAAATGGTTTCGGACATCTTTGCCGCAAGTGGCACGGCAGGCAGTTTCGGCTGGTGCTTGTTCGACTACAACACCCACAGGGATTTCGGCAGCGGCGATCGCATTTGCTATCACGGTGTAACGGATATGTTCCGCAACCCCAAACCGGCGGCATTTGTATTCCGTTCGCTCGGCAAATCCAACTACTTTGTCAAAGCGGCGTTCACCACGGATATAGGCGACTATCCGGAAGGCAACGTGGGTGAAATGTTCGTGCTTACCAATGCCGAGTGTATCGACGTCTACCGCGGCGGCAGTTTCGTCAAGCGGTACACCCACGCAAACAGTCCCTACGGTATGCCCAACGCCCCCATTTTGGTGGACGACCTCATCGGTGAACGCCTTACCACCGAGGACGGCATAAAGCCTTCCCACGCAAAAGTCATCAAAAAGTGCCTTGCCGACGTCAAAAAGTACGGTTTGAACAAACTGCCGCTGGGCACAAAACTGAAAATTGCCTATGTAATGGCAGCGGAAAAACTTTCTCGTCAACGCGTTGTGGAACTTTACGGCAAGTACGAAAGTAACTGGGGCGGTAAAGCCAACGACGTGACCATCAAAGCCTACGTAGGCGAAACGCTCGTTGCCGAGCAAACAGTCGGCAGCACGGACGCGGTGCATTTGTCGGTTGAGCCGTCGCACACTGAGCTTACCGAACGTTCGACCTACGACGTAGCCTGCGTTCAAATTCGTATGCTGGACCAAAACGGCAACGTTTGCCCCTATGTTCAAAAAGTCGTCAACCTTCGCACAGAAGGCGTAATCGAACTTATCGGACCTAGCCAAATTGCGCTTCAAGGCGGCATGTTCGGCACGTACGTAAAAACCGTCGGCAAATGCGGAAGCGGCACATTGTACCTGGACGACCAAAAAGTGGAGTTCACCGTGTCTTGCCTGCCGCAAGAAAGTCAAACTTCGCAAGCAGTCGAACCCGTTCAGCCCGAACCGCAAGCGATGCAGCCCGCTTTGCCAACCGTTGCACAGTCTGCCACGGACGCAATCCAACCGATAGTCAACGGCGAACTTACCACTCTTCCGGACTATGCTCCTCAAAAAGCCGTTGTGGTGCAAGAAGGCGATTCGGACGAAGAATAACGAAAAAAACGCCGCTTTATTTATGTGTTGCACTTGAAAGTATAATTCACAGTAAAAACAAAAGACCGAAAATCTTTGCGATTTTCGGTCTTTTTGACTGCTAAAACGTTAATTTCGATTGTTTCCGTTCGGCAATTTGTCGCAAGTCGGCTTTGTTTTCTGCTTATTAGACAGTAGCGATTATTTTGCCCTTCAAGTGTTTGCCAAAATTTCCTCTGCGGCTATTTGTCGGTAATTTCTTCCAAAACGTATTCTTGCGTGCCTATGCGCATTTTTTCCCCTTGGCTCACTTGGAAAGTCCAATCGGTGTTGTGGTGCGCGTCGCAAAAACAGTCGCCCGTATGAACGTGGCTTTCGCCTGCCGCGCTGTTTTCGATGATGTGTTGGCGTTTGCAAAGGTCGGCGCTGGCAACGTCAATTGCCACGGGGTCCACCGAGCAAAGCATTCCCACGTCGGGTATCATCGGCGTGTCGTTTTCGGGGTGGCAGTCGCAGTTGGGGGAAACGTCCATAATAACGTTGATGTTAAAATGCGGTTTGTTCTTTATTGCCGCCGCCGCGTATTCGGCAATTTTCTTGTTCAAAATTTCTTCGGTTCTGCCTTCCAAAAAGTGGATGGTTTTGTGCGGACAAACGCCCACGCATCTTCCGCAACCCACGCACTTGCTGTGGTTTACGTGAGCCTTGCCGTCGGTAACGGTAACAGCCGAGTAAGCGCATTGAGTGGTGCAAAGTCCGCATCCCACACAACCGGATTGGTCCACTTGCGGCTTGCTGCCGGAGTGTTGATCGCGTTTGCCGGCAATGCTTGCGCATCCCATACCAAGGTTTTTAAGCGCGCCGCCAAAGCCTGCCGTTTCGTGTCCCTTAAAGTGTGATAGGGCAATAACAACGTCGGCGTCGTAAATGGCTTTGCCGATGTAGGCGGTTTTTACCAATTCGCCGTCAATGGGAACGGCAACTTCGTCCGTACCCTTAATTCCGTCGCCGATAACCACATGGCAACCGGTGGTGACGCTGTTAAATCCGTCAAGTTCTGCGGTGGTCAGGTGGTCAAGTCCGTTGTGACGACCGCCTGTGTACATAGTGTTGCAGTCGCACAAAAACGGCTTGCCGCCCATTTCTTTAACCACGTCGGCAACGGCTTTGGCAAATTGCGGACGAAGATAGGCAATATTGCCGTATTCGCCAAAGTGCATTTTTATTGCGACGTACTTACCCTGCATGTCGATATCCTTGATGCCGCCCTTTTTAATAAGGTTAGTCATTTTTTGCGTAACGTTCATTCCGCCGGGTTTGGTTCTCATATCGCAAAAGTAAACTTTGGACGGTGTACACATAAATTCCTCCGTAATAACGGTTGCGGCAAGTGGTGATTTGCAGTAAGTATGCGCCGCAACGCTTACGGATAGTATATATCCCAATTTCGGCATTGTCAAACGGTAAATAAATTTAACGGCTATTTTATGATTTCAATCATTTCGCCGAAAATCTTATATTTTGACGGTATGCTTACCAACCGCAACTACCTGCTATGTTCCAAATGTTTTTTCAACTTTTTCAGCGCGCGAGTTTCAATGCGGCTAACGTAACTGCGGCTTATCCCCAACTTTTTTGCCGTTTCAAGTTGCGTAAGCGGTGCGGAGTCGCCAAGACCGTATCGCATAAGCACAATCACCTGTTCCCGCTCGGAAAGTTGGTTTTTTATGGCAGCAAGCAAACTTTGGCGCAAAATCGCCGTTTCGGCTTGAGCAAACACGCTCTCTTCGGAGGAAGCAATCACGTCCATAAGGGTGTACTCGTTGCCGTCCGAGTCCTGCCCCAGCGTGCCGGATAGCGACACCGTGTTTTGATACCGTTTGTTGCTCCTGAGAGCCATCAGAATTTCGTTTTCTATGCATCGTGCCAAATAGGTTGCAAGTCCCGTGCCTTTTTCGCAGGAGTAACTTTCCACTCCCTTTATCAGACCAATCGAGCCGATGGAAATAAGGTCGTCGCTGTCCCCTTTGGCGTACTTTTTTGCGATGTGGGCAACCAGTCGCATATTGTGGCAAATCAGTTTGTCGCGTGCGGCACGGCTGCCTTGCTTCATCTTTTGCAAGCATTCGGCTTCTTCCTCGGCGGAAAGCGGCTTGGGGTAACTGCTTCCGGCAAAAAATCCCGTCGGTAGCAAAATTCGTCTTAGTAGTTGCAAAATTTCACCGAACACGGTGTTCTCCTTTGCTTTATTATATTGCCTTTGCCTTGCAATAATCGACAATTTTGTCGGATAGTTGGCAAAATCCACCGCAATATCGGATATAACGCAATCGCTGTTCCGATATATCATTCTAGCGTGAAGCCTGCTGATCCCTCGGAAAGGTACCTTATAAAACGACTTCTTGCCGCAACTCGCTGTCGATGTTCGCAAATTTCCGTCAATTGTGGCAAATTTCGTAAAATTTCGGCACAATTTGCGCCGATATACGCAATTCCAAACAAAAAGTTTAACAATTCTAAAAAAAGTTTAGAAATATTAACTAAATCGTTTGACAATGCTGAATATCGGTACTATACTAGTCGCGTTGCCACAGAGCAAACAAATCTTTTATTGTATATGAGCGACATCGTGCGCTCGTCGTGAAATGCGGCGGTACTATAAAATATTTATTTGGTCGGTGGCTTTTTTTATTGTTTATTCAAGGAAGGCGCAACAATGGAAATCGGTCGCAAAATAAAACAATATAGGTTGCAACTGGACCTCA
>CAKRAM010000150.1 GCA_934294965.1 uncultured Clostridia bacterium | reverse complement strand
ATCCGTACATTTCAATTTTTTTCAGGTATAGCACTTATTCTATTCTCCATTTTTCCACGATTTTTCTTGCTGCGTCCTGTTCGGCGGCTTTTTTGCTTGCGCCAGTTCCTTGGCTCACCTTTTTGCCGCCCACGTACAGAGAGTAGTTAAAGGTGGGATTATTGTCCGAACCGACTTTGCTTTCAAAAACGTATTTTATTTCTTTTTTGTTTTGTTGACAGTATTCTTGCAGCGGCGTTTTGTAGTCGTGAATATCGGCAAGCGAAAAATTGTTCAAAACGTTTGTGAGCGTGCGCAAAACAAAAGACTTGGCATTTTCCCAACCGCCATCCAAATATATTGCGCCCACAACCGCTTCGTACAAATTCGCCTCTATTTTTTTGGATTTCTTTTTGATATTATCCGCACCGACAGCCACGCTCAAATAGCGCAAAATGCCCAACTGCTGCACTATAGGTTTCAATCCTTCCGCCGAAACTATTGCCGACTTGGCTTTGGACAGTTTTCCGTCGTCGAACTGAGGAAACTTCAAATACAAAAATTCCGATACGACCAGCCCCAAAACGGAATCGCCCAAAAATTCCATACGTTCGTTGTCCGGCAAGCATTCGGCATTACCGAACGAAGAATGGACAAACGCCTGACAAAGCAATTGTTCACGAGAAAACCGATAGCCGATTGCTTTTTGAACGTTTTCTACGTCTAAAGGCAACATATTATCTCCTGATTATACACAAAGCGAACGGTATAGAACCCACGCTCGCCAGTTTATACTATACCGCAATTATTATAAACTGCACGAAGTAAATCTTTTGCCTGTCGGTAAAATCTTTCCAACATTTACGTGTTCCGCAAAAACTAGCAATTTTGCCTTCCGATATGTAAAACGGCAAAGTCGCAAACCATTACAAGCCAGTTTACATCTTTATGTATTATAACCCATTGTTGCATATTTAGCAATAAAATAAGCACCGTATGCGAAAATGTTTCACAAAACGGTGCTTTTGGCGCACAATGTTTCACACGCAAAAAACCACCGACAAAAATCGGTGGTTTAAGCCTGTAAAAATGTCTTATTTCTTATCAGCGGAAACTTCCACTACTTGCTTACCGTCATAATAACCGCAAGCGTCGCAAACTTTGTGAGCGACTTTAAGTTCGTGGCATTGAGGACATTCTACCAAAGTGGGAGCAGAAGCCGTCCAGTTGGCTGCTCTAGTGTGTTTTCTTTGTTTAGAAGTTTTTCTCTTGGGTACTGCCATTGTAATGCACCTCCGTTAGAATTTTAGATTTTTTAGTACAGAAAAGGCATTTTCTCTCGTATTGTCGCAATCGCACGAACCGAGGTTGAGGTTCATTCCACACTTGGGACAAAGCCCTTTGCAATCGTCCGAGCAAAGCAACAACGACGGCAACGACAGTACAATTTCGTCGTCCACTGCCTTTGTGGCATCCAGTTTACCACCAAAAAACAAGTAATCGTCGGGATCGTCCGAAGCGTCTTTATGGAATACTTGTTCAATCGGCAACACGAATTGCTTGCTTACCGGTGTCAAACACCTGTCGCACAAACCATCCACGTCGCAAATTACGTTTCCGCAAATTTCCACGTTGGGATTTGTGAAAGTTACACCCAGTTGCACTTTTACCGCTGTCAATTTTGCATTAGGATAACTAAGCAAAGAACTGTTAGGAGTATACTCGGCGCAAAAATCGACAGATTTGCCGACGTTTGCAAAGTTTTCTGCCAAATCTATGATAATTTTACTAGACACGGCTATCATTATACAAAATTTCCTCGGATATGTCAACGGTTTACGCCAAATTTGCTACGCGCATTGTTTCGCGTGCGATAGCCAATTCCTCGTTGGTGGGGATAACAAGAATTTTAACTTTGGAATCGGCAGCTTGAATCTCGGCAATGCAACCTCTGGGGCAATTTATGTTCTTTTCTTCGTCAAGTTTGATTCCGAAAAAGTCCAGGTTTTTGAGAGCCGCACTACGCACGCCCGCATCGTTTTCGCCTACGCCTGCGGTAAACACGATTGCGTCTACGCCGTTTAGAGCAGCCGTATATGCACCGATGTATTTTTTAGTTGCATAGCTGAACATATTCAAAGCAAGTTCTGCGCGATAGTTACCTTCTCTTTTTGCTGTATCCAAATCGCGGAAGTCGCTGGATACGCCGGAAACGCCAAGCATACCGCATTGTTTGTTGAGGTACGTCAACATTTGGCTTACGTCCATATTTTCTTTACGAGCAATGTATTCGGCAGCCGCATAGTCGATATCGCCGCTTCTGGTTCCCATAGGAACGCCCGCAAGCGGAGTGAATCCCATGGATGTATCTACGCAAACACCACCGTTTACAGCCGAAATGGACGAGCCGTTGCCAAGGTGACAAGTGATGATTTTAAGATCTTTTATGTCCTTGCCCAAGTACTTTGCGCATTCGTTTGCCACAAATTGATGGCTTGTTCCGTGTGCGCCGTAGCGACGAATTTTGTACTTTTGGTAATGCTCGTATTTGACGGCATACATATACGCATAGTCCGGCATCGTGAAGTGGAAACCGGTATCAAAAACAAGCACCATGGGGGTGTTGGGCCTTGCGGCAAGGCAAGCATTGACGCCGACACTTGCCGCAGGATTGTGCAAGGGAGCCAAGTCCTTGATTTCTTCCATAAGTTGCATTGCTTCGGGAGAAACCAACGTGGGCTTTTTGAACGCTTCGCCGGATGCCACCACTCTGTGACCTACGCCGTCGATTTCGTTCATATCAGAGATAACGCCGACATTTTTGTCGGTAAGCTTTTCCAACACCAATTTTACTGCAACGTTGTGATTGGGCATATCGATTTGTTGCTCGATTGTTTGTCCGTGCGCTTTGTAAATGAAGTTGGAATTTGCAATACCGATACGCTCGCAGTTGCCTTTTGCAAGAACGGATTCGGTTTCCATGTCGATAAGTTGATATTTAAGCGACGAGCTGCCGGAATTGATTACAAGTATTTTCATTTTGCACCCCTATTGAATTTGCGTTTGAAGCGCGGTAATAGCAACCGCAGCAACGATATCTTCGGATTTGCATCCGCGAGAAAGGTCGTTCATCGGTTTTGCAAAACCCTGACAAATGGGGCCTACAGCCATAAACCCACCCAAACGTTCGGCAATTTTGTAGCCGATGTTTCCTGCTTGAAGATCGGGGAAAATAAATACGTTGGCATGACCTGCAACTTCCGAACCTTGTGCCTTCATTGCGCCTACGGAAGGAACGATTGCCGCGTCGAATTGAAGTTCGCCGTCAAGTTTAAGTTCGGGCGATTTTTGCTTGGCAATAGCGGTTGCTTCTTGAACGAGAGTAACGTTGTCGTGCTTTGCACTGCCCTTTGTGGAGAAACTGAGCATAGCCACTTTGGGTTCGATGCCGGCAATGGCTTTTGCCGAGTTAGCTGTTGCAATTGCGCAATCGGCAAGACCTTCAGCCGTGTAAGTGGGATTCAAACCGCAATCGGCAAACACAACAAGTCCGTCGGGGCAATATTGATTGCCTTGAGGAGGACAAATCATAAGATTGAAACTGGAAACGGCAGATGCACCGGGAGCGGTTTTGATGATTTGAAGTCCCGGGCGCAAAGTGTTTGCTGTCGAATGGCAAGCTCCGGATACAAGTCCGTCGACTTCACCCATTTTGAGCATCATAGCACCAAAATAAGTGCTGTCTTTAAGTAGTTCCGCCGCTTGTTCGGGAGTCATACCCTTTTTAGCGCGGAGTTCGCAAAGTTTTGCGTTATAAGCAGGCAATTTGTCGCTTGTCAAATGATCGATAATTGTTACACCTGTAAGATCGACGTCGGGATTTGCGGCTTTGATTTCCGCTTCGTTACCCAAAAGTACGATTTTTGCGATACCTTCCTTGGTTGCGTCTTGAGCGGCTTTTACCACGCGGCTGTCTTCGCCTTCGCACAAAACGATTGTTTTTTGAAGTTTTGCGGCTTTACTTTTGATTTGATCCAAAATGTTCATAGCAATCTCCTGTAAAATTACTTTATAAATTGTCAATGTTCGTGTATAATATTCAAATATATATACAGACTTATTTAGTCTGAAATATTATACCACAAGCATTTATCAATGTAAACAAATTTAACAGCGGGCGGCAAAGCAAATAATTATGGAAATGTTCTTTTTGTTATACCGAACGGTTAAAATTACGTTTTTTCAATTGCTGCAAAAGTGTTTGCCGAAAACAAATGTTTATTTGCTCGCAATCGAACGCGCCACAAAACAAAATGCCTATTTTTAGAGGGAACACCATGACAACAGCTGCAATAATTTGCGAATTTAATCCATTGCACACCGGCCACAAACGCTTAATAGACTACGCCAAAACAATTGCCGACAACGTTGTGTGCGTGATGAGCGGAAACTTTACGCAACGCGGAATGCCTGCTTGTGCAAGCAAATACGACAGGGCCCGCCATGCAATTTTGGCGGGCGCGGATTTGGTAATCGAATTGCCGACGACTTTTGCAATTTCCTCGGCGGAAGATTTTGCAACAGGCGGCGTGATGTGTGCAAACGCGATAAACGCCGATTACCTGGTATTCGGAAGCGAATGCGGCGATATTCAAGCGTTGAAACAATGTGCGGAATCTTTGCAAGACGCCGAAACGAATTTGCTAATAAAAACCCACATCTCGCAGGGACTTTCCTATCCTAAGGCAGTCGGCATGGCAACGGGAAGTACTTTGCTGGATAGTCCTAACAACGTTCTTGCCGTAGAATACATCAAAGCATTGATAAAAACAAACAGCAAAGCCAAACCGGTTACGATTGCCCGCTCTAACGATTACAATTGCAACGTGCCGCAAAACGGCTTTGCCAGTTCCACCGCCATTCGCAACGACGATTCGCTCCTTGCGGAATTTTCCTTCGGTTTTGTCGCAAAAGATGTTTCTATTGCCGTCGAAGAAAAATATAAAGAATTTTTACCGATAGCACTATCTGCCTGCCAAGCAAAAGATTACCAAGAAATTTATGGAGTCAGCGAAGGAATAGAAAACAGGTTCGTTGCCGCCGACAAAGCGCACGGGTACGAAATTATGATGGAAGAAATCAAAACCAAACGGTACACGCGCCTAAAACTGCAACGGATTGCCTTGGCAAAAATTTTGAATATGACAAAAAGCTACGTAATGTCGGCAAAAAAATGTCTACCCCAACTTACACCGCTTGCGGTCAAACTAGGTAAGGAATATTTGCTATCTTCAATCTCGACAGCGAATGCAACCGATGAACTTACCGCGCGCGCCGACAACCTATACAAAGCGTTGAGCGGTTGCAAATACCCTCGCACTTTGCAAAAAATCTAAAATCGGATTTTTGCTCCGCTTTGTGCAATAACACATCGTTTCGTCATATAATTTACAATGAAACGAACGCTAAATGCACTCTTCCCGATACTGGCAATAGCACTGTTCCTTGTGTTTATTTCCGACTCCGCAGCTTATATGGCTGTTTTTCTAGACGGAATTACAATTTGGGCATACAACGTTTTGCCTGCGATTTTTCCGTTTGCCGTATTGTTTGCCTTGGCAACAAAACCATTGATGCGTTGCAAAACATCGCTTTCGGCAAAACTGTTCAATTGCGACTGCGACACCGCGTTTCTATGTTCGCT
>CAKRAM010000149.1 GCA_934294965.1 uncultured Clostridia bacterium | reverse complement strand
GAAAGCAGCACTATGGAAACGATTAGCGTTATCGCAAGCGGTTTTTTGCTTTTTGTTACACCGCCGCCGTTGCCTCCGTTAGAATTTTGCATTTTGTTGTATTCCCGATCGTAAAAATCCAAATCGTTATCGTTTTTGTTTTCCATGTTAACCTCCTTAGAGAGTTTTTTCGGACAGAAACGCCAATCCGTCCAAAACGGTTTTAGCTCCGTCCGCATCGCCTTGGTAGACGCACTTGCCGCCGTCCAAGACAATCACGTTGCCCATAAGCAAGTCCTTTTTTGACGTGAAAATCACCTTTACCGGACTATCGAACAGATTTAGCGTTTGAGTTACGCCGACGTTGCCGTCGTCGAAAATGCCGTCGAACAGCACGACTTTGCGACTGACGGTCAATCCGCGCGCCAACATAACGGCGATTTTTTGCTTTTCGTCCAGTTTTTTTGCCTTGACTTTTTCCAAATCGGCAATGCCGACGGTTTGCATTGCTTGCTCGGCAATGCTCAATCGTTGAGATTTTTCCGTTTTGCGCACGGCAAGCGGATACTCGACGTTTTGCCGCACAGTTTTGTTCAAAAAAAACGGGGGATTGCTCGATAGATAAAGTATGCCCCTATCTTTGTTTGTGATACCCAAAATATCTTTGCCGTCAAAATAGACGTTGCCGCTTGTTGGCTTAACTTCGCCGCAAAGCAGGTTGCACAGCGAACTTTTGCCGCTTTGCACGTCGCAAACGACTGTGTTGACGCCATCGACTAGGGAAAAGGAAACGCCCTTAAGCAGGTCGAAATCGTCGTACGGATAGCGCAAAACAACGTTACTAAACTCTATCATGCTTGCAATTCGTCCAACGTAAGTTCAAACGCGTGAACGAAATTATCCATGAAGTAGTCCACTTCGGGGCTTCCGAAAGCCGAAATATCCGCCGCTATGGTCTTTTTTGCCTGACGGAATTCCGCATTGCCCATGTTGACTTCGTCTATGCACTTTAGGTAGGCGCAAATCTTGTCGGCGTATTTTACGAATTTATACTCCACGTCCTTGGGGGCGTTGACGATTTTGTCGTACTCGGCGCGAAGCTCTTCGGGCAAAAGCAGCAAAAGCTTGTCGTTGGAGTACTGTTCCAAAGCCTTGTAGGCATCGCGAATTTCCGCGTTGTAGTACTTTATCGGCGTGGGCAAATCGCCCGTCAAAACCTCGCTGGTTTCGTGAAAGAGAGCCTTTACCGCAATGGAATTTGCATCCAAATTGCCGCCGAAATACACGTTGGAAATTGTCGCCAACGCATGAGCCACCACGGCGACTTGCTGACTGTGTTCCATTATGTTTTCCCTGACGGTGGAACGCATCAAACTCCAACGGTTGATATACTTCATTCTGTTAAGATACGCAAAAAACTTGTACATATTAACCCCTTTGGGCGGTCGAGCCGCAATATCTTGCGACGATTGCCCTTATGCCGACACAAATCGACAAATTTTGCAGATAACTGTATTTTAGCACACAATCGGCTGTTTGCCAACAAATTGGCACGTACAAAAAAACGGCGACCACGCCAAAAGCGCGATCGCCGAAAACATAATCGTTTTATTGCATGTATTTTATCGTTCCGCGAGGGCAATCTTCCACGCATTTGCCGCAACCGATGCACTTGGAATAGTCTATCACCGGCAAATTGTTTTGCATTTTTATTGCTTGCTGCGGACAAACGCGAGCGCACTTGCCACAGGCTATACATCCGTTTTTGCAGGCTTGCATAACTTCCTTACCTTTGCATGAGGAATTGCACGCCACGTAGATTTTTGCAGTTTTAGGCACCCTTTCAATGATTTTTTTGGGACAGGCACCGATGCAAAGTCCGCAACCTACGCACAAAACGGGGCTGACCTTTGCCACCTGATTTTCTTCCACTTTAACACTGCCGTAGGGGCAAATTTCGCTGCAAGTTCCGCCGCCCAAACAGCCGAAGGAACATTGTTTTTTGCCGCCCTTGAACGCGCTTTGGCTTACGCAATCGGTTTCACCGACGTACTCGAAGCGATCAGCCGCGTCCACTCCGCCGCAACAGGCGACGACTGCAACGGTAGGCTCCAAACCGCCTTGCGCCTCGATGCCCAAAATGTTGCAAATTTGCACTTTTTTGTCCGCGCCCGTTTGACCGCACGCATCCAATCCTGCTTTACCTTCCACCAACGCTTTTGCATAGCCCGAACAACCGGGATAGCCGCATGCGCCGCAGTTGGCTCCTGCCAAACATCCTGTAACTTCGGCAATGCGATGATCTTCCTCCACTTTGCAAAGTTTGGAAATAAGCATTATGCACACGCCCAAAAGCGCGGCAGCACCCACCATTATGCCAACGGCAACGGCAACGCTTGACCACTGAATATCTCGTCCGACGGACAATAGGTTAATCATATGCGTTTACCTCCTAGCCCATAAGGGTGAATACGTAGAACGCCATTGCCATAAAGCAAGCCGTTATCATTGTTATGGGGAAACCTTTAAGCGCAGCGGGCAGTTTGAGTTTGTCCACCTTGCTGCGAAGCCCTGCCAAAAGCACTATTGCAAGGGTGAATCCCAAACCGTAGAACAAGCCGGAAAGCACCGCTTCGCCAAGACTCATTGCCATCATAATGTTGACGGCTTTGCCGAACATCGTGCCGGAAAGCACAAAGTGCGCGTCGCTTGCCGTTGCCACCGTGCCGATTACCGTTTCGGCTATGCCCAAAATGGCGCAGTTGGTGGTTACCAAAGGCAGGTAGATACCCAGCGAGGAATACAACCCCGGACTGAACTTTTTCAAAATCATTTCCAGCATTTGCACCAAAGCGGCAATTACCAAAATGAAAACGATGATTTCCAAATATTCCAGTCCCAAAGGCATTAGCAAAAACACGTATATGGGAGAGGTTACAACGCAGGTTATCACCATTACGGCGGTTACCGCAAGTCCCATTCCCAAAGCCGAACCGGGCTTTTTGGATACGCCCAGGAAAGGGCAAATGCCCAAAAATTGAACCAATACGAAGTTGTTTGCAAACAACGCCGAAACGATTATTGCAAATACGTCCATACTAATTGCCCTCCTTTGCGCTGGCAGCCGCTTTTGCCGCCGCTTTTAGTTTATTTTTGCGTTCAACCGCATTATAGACGGCGGTGAACAATGCTATGAACAAGCCGTAAGTTAAAAACGCACCTGCCGAAGAACTGAAAAACTTGATTGAGAATACTTCGGGATTCCACAATTCCACGCCGAAAATCGCCGCTTTGCCGAGAAGTTCGCGCACGATGCCCATTGCAGTCAATGCAAGCGTGAAGCCGATGCCCATAAACAACCCGTCCAACGCGCTTTCCCCTACGGGATTTTGAGAAGCAAAGCCTTCCGCGCGTCCCAAAATGATACAGTTTACGACAATCAGCGGCAAGTATACGCCCAAACTGTCGTACAAATCCGGCATAAACGCACTCATTGCCATACGAACAACCGTGACGAACGTTGCTATTATCACGATGAAGCATGGAATACGAACTTTTTCCGGAATTACGTTGCGAAGCAGAGATATTATTACGTTGCTGCAAATCAAAACGAACGTTACCGCCGCGCCCATACCGACGCAGGACATCGCGCCGACGGTGAGTGCCAAAGTCGGACAAGTGCCAAGCACCAATTTTAGCGTCGGGTTTTGCTTGACCAGTCCGTCTAGGGCAATTTGTTTGAACCGTGTAGATTTCATACTGTTTTGCCTCCTTTGGTTACTTTGCCGAATCTTGTCCCAGCCCGTAGGCTTCGATAAGATATTTGCTTGCCATATTCATTGCCTGCGCTATTGCCCCGGACGACATAGTCGTGCCGGAAACAATTCCGTCGGTCTGCGCCGAGAAACTCGTGCGTATTTTTTGTCCGACGTACCAAGTGGAAAAGTGTTTGTTTGTGAAGTTGGACGAAAGCGTTTCGCCGTTCCAACTTGTTACCGTCCAGCCGGCAATCACGCCGTCGGATTTGACCGCCACAAGCACTTCCACGCCTTTGCCTTTGTATCCGCCGTTGCCCACGGCTTTTACCACGTACGCGCCGTCGGTTGAGCGGTAAACTTCCGTAACCGTGCCGAAGTTAGCGTCGGTTGCATGCTCCTCGACCACTTTGCCGTCAAACGTTTCGTCGGTTTGGAAATCGGCGTACACCGCTTTTAGTTTGCGCGCGGTAAGTTCGGACGGGGAAACGTAGAACAAGTCGTTACATACTGCCAAAATCAATGCGCAAATAAGGCAAATTGCAACCAAAATCAAAACCGTTTTTACGGCTTGCGCCGCTCCCGAATTGGTTTTACTCATCTATTTTGCCTCCTTTTGCGGTTTTGTGTAGCCGAACGGCTTACGAACCACATACATATCGATAAGAGGAACGACGAGGTTCATAAGCAAAATCACAAACGACACCACTTCGCCTTTGGTTGCGTACCGAAGCACCGAAGTGAGTATACCCAAAATTACAAAGTAGACGTAGTTGCCGAGTTTGGTTGCCGGCGTGGTTACGTAGTCCGTTGCCATGAATATCGCGCCGAAAATAAGTCCGCCGCTCAAAATGTTGGGCAAAAACGTTGCGATTGCTTGGTTGAAACTGCCTTTTGTTATCCATTCGATGATAACCGCCGTTACGCCTGCTACGGCAATGTACACAAGCGGCCAACGGAAGTTCAAAACGCCGCGTATTACCAAATAGATTCCGCCGACAATGAGCGCAAGTTTGCACACTTCGCCGATTGCGCCGTACACGCCCGTACCCAAAAACAAGTCCCAACCGGAAAGTTCGTTGGTTGCCGTGCCGCCCAAAATTGCTTGAAGCGGCGTTGCACCGATTTTTACTCCGCCGCTTGCGCCTTCCGCAACAAGTTGCCAGCAGGATTTGCCCGTAAGTTGCGAAACATAAACTTGGTTTGCCGCGTAACTTCCGCCGAACGCCGCGCCGAAAGATATAAACGCAAAAATTCTGCCTGCAACAGCCGGATTGACGATGTTTTTACCCGTGCCGCCGAACAGCATCTTTACCACCACTACCGCAAACACCGAAGCTAGTAGCGGCGCGTACCAAGCGGAATTGGGGTACATGTTCATGCCGACGATAAGTCCTGTTACAATCGAAGAAAAATCGAACTCGGCAAGGATTTGTTTTAGTTGCACCTTGCAGCATAAACGATAGACAATTTCAGAAAGTGCCGCCGAAAGGACTGCGATAGACACCACCAGCAACGACCTGACGCCGAGAAGTATGCAGCCGACCACGAGCGACGGCCACAACGCTATGCAAACGTCTATCATTATGCGGCGCGTAGTCATTGCGCCCTTTACGTGAGGAGAACAGGAATTGACGTATTTCATATCACTTTTTCATCTCCTTTGCTCTCATTTTGGTTATTCGAACGTTTTGAACGATGGGACGACGAGCCGGACAAACGTAGGCACAAGTTCCACACTCGAAACAGTTAAGCGCGCCGTACTTGATTGCGTTTTCCGTGTCGCCCGCTTCGGTGTAGAAATCGATAAGCATGGGCGTTAGGTTCATGGGACAATGGTCCACGCACCTTCCGCAACGAATGCACGCCGTGGGACTGTCCAAGCAGGCTTCCTTGTCCGTCAATGCCAAAAATCCGCCGCTTGTTTTGATGTTCACCACGTCGGTGGTTTCCAGCGAAAATCCCATCATAGGGCCTCCGCAACACACTTTTACCGTGTCGTCGCTAATTCCGCCGCAAAAATCCGCAACCGCGCCGATGGGCGTACCCGTGCGAACCTCTACGTTTTTGGGAGTGGCAATGCCGCGCCCTGTTATCGTCATCACGCTTCTATACAGCGGAATGCCCTTGTCGACGGCTTCGTGAACGGCATATGCCGTGCTTACACTGAAAATTACACATCCGACAGCCGACGGAAGTTTGCCGGCGGGAACTTTACGTTTGGTGCAGGCGTAAATGAGCATTTTTTCCGCGCCTTGCGGATACTTGGGCTTCAAAAGTTGCACTTCGATGTCGGTTTCGCCGCAAGGTTGACCTTCGGCAACAACACCGTCCACGCACATCAATGCCGAATATGCCTGCGGTTTGTTTGCTTCGATGCCGATAATCGCGCGCTTGACGTTGCAAGCATATGCCAGCAACCTTACGCCGCGAATAAAATCCTCGGTGCGCTCTATCATAAGACGGTTGTCACGGCAAAGATAGGGTTCGCACTCGGCGGCGTTGATTATGAGCGTATCGACGGGATCGCTTGGACTGCTTTTGACAGCCGAAGGGAAACCTGCACCGCCCATGCCGACGATACCTGCTTCGGCAATGCGCTCCACGATTTGCTCCCTTGTGGGATTTTCCAATATCGGGAAAGTGAATTTGTCCTGCCCGCCGTCCGACTTGACGTGAATGTAGTCGGTGAGCATGCCCTGCGCGTTGCGACGCTTTTCGATGCCGACAACCTGACCGCAAACCGGAGAAAATATGTTTGCCGAAATTGCTCCGCCGGCCTTGGCTAACATTTGCCCTTCAACTACACTGTCGCCTGCGCTGACGAAGCACTCGGCGGGTTTGCCGATATGTTGACTGAGCGAAACGTAGTAGTCCGGCACTATCGGCATTTGCTCGATAGGCGCGTTTTCGGACAGTTTTTTGTTGTCGGGTACGTGATAGCCACCCTTGAATGTTCTCATACGAACCACTGCCTCCTGTTGAATTTTACGGAAAACATATGATTATATTATCCGCAGTTTACACATATAGATAAATTTTATCATAATAAAAACCGTTTGTAAATATCAACCGAAAATTCCGCCGAAGTTAAACCTTATACTGCAAAAGTTTTTATTATGGTGATGAAGGCGACAAAAATTTCGTTTTTTATTTACGTTATGCATTTACATTTGGACTTTTACATAAAAAACGTCGCCCTGCAAGAGATTATCTTACAAGCCGACATATTACAAGGTGTCCGTTCCCGGGGATGTTTCGACTGCACTTCGTTCCGCTCAACATGACACGTTGGAAGCAGCGAATGTCGATAGTAAGTCATCAAAAAAACGTCAACGCAAACTATGCTGCAATTCCACTAGCATATACATGTTTCAGGTCAGGCATACGAACCAGTGAAACCCGGCTTGCCGGTCATCCTGAGCGTAGTCGAAGGATCCCCTGGAAAGGGACATTGTGAAAAATTGACTACTTTCCGCAATACACTACCGATTCTCACAAGGTGTCCGTTCCCGCCAACAATGTTGGTTACGTTGGTTCGTGTGCAACGTTGGTTGAGTGGTCACATTGGCAGAGATTGCAACGCTTATTGCACGACTGCAAGGGGTACAAGTTAAGCGACACCATATTTTCGAGCGTTTCTTACATTTTTGTTAAAAAAATAAGACCACCACCCGTTTTATCGAGTGATGGTCTTGTTTTGTTTAGTTCATCTTATTCCTTCTTGGTGAACAATGCTTTAATTGCTGCGATTAAATCTGCAAAAGTCTTTTTCTTGACTGCAAACCAGAAGATTGCAAATCCGCCGATTCCTGCGACCGCTACCGAACCGATTACAATACCTGCAATTTGTCCGCCCGAAAGTCCGTCCTTTTTAGCAGGTGGGGTGATTTCGCCACCGCCCGAAGACTTATCTTCATATACGGCAGTCAAAGTTGTTGCTTCCGTCACGGTAAAGGTATAACTCTTGTTTGTGCTGACGATTTTTCCGCTTTCGTCCTTCCAACATTTGAACTCTTTGCCTTCTTTATCCTCTGCCGTTACGGTTACGCTTTCGCCTTGGGTATAAGTTCCTGCGCCCGTTCCGCCTTCGACTTTGATTTCAATCGACGGAGCCGCTTCTACATCTCTGAAATGCGCTTGGATTGTGATTTCGCATGCAGGCATTACAAAGGTTGTTTTAGAACTTGTCGCGCTTTTAAACTCGATAGTTACGCCTGCCGTTTCGCAAGTCCATTTGTCAAAGACTTTTCCTGCCGGAGCAGGGTTTGCGGTTATGGTAATGGTTTCGCCGGCTTTTGCTGGCGATTTGTCTTTCGTGCCGTCCACAACGTATATTTCATACTTTGTAACAGACAAGTAAGTTGCCTTAAAGGTTACGTTATTTGCAGGCATTGGGAACTTGATTTCCGTTTTGGTCAAGTCCATATCCGTGGTATCAAGTCCAGTAACTTCCCACTTGTCAAAATACATATCGGTATCCGGCTCGTTTGCCTTTACGGTAACTTCCGTTTGATATGTTGCCATATCCAAGGTGGTTGTTCCGTTGGTGACGGTAATTCTATACGATTCGTCTTCAAACGTTGCCACAACGGTTACGTCACCGGCAGGCATTGAGAATGTGGTAGTTACGCTTGTTTTGTTCGCAAAGGTAATGCCGCTTTCCGAAGTCCACTCGACAAATCTCTTGCCCGTAGGAACAGTTGCGGTTATTGTTACGCTTGCGCCTTCTTCAAATTCACCACCGCCGGTGCCGCCGTTT
>CAKRAM010000148.1 GCA_934294965.1 uncultured Clostridia bacterium | reverse complement strand
GCCTTAGACGCAGGCGTTTTGCCGCTGCTAGACAAAACTGCGATTGCCGTTGCGACGTTTTTACTGCTTGCCGCTCTTTTTCTTTTTAAGTTTTTCCAGCCGTTTTGTAAGCGTTACAACCTGTTCGCGAAGTTTTATGGCTTGTTCGAAGTCCAAACGGTTCGCCGCCGCCTTCATCTTGTCGGTGGTCGACTTGATTTCCCTTTCCAGTTCGGATACGGTCATCCTGTCGTCGCCTTTTTGAGTTATTTCCAAGGTGTTGGCAACTTCGTGTTCTACGGTTTTCGGAACGATGCCGTGTTCAACGTTGTAGGCGTTTTGGATTTCCCTGCGACGATTTGTTTCGCCTATGGCGCGCTTCATGCTGTCCGTCAGCACGTCGGCGTACATAATAACCCTGCCTTCGGCGTTACGAGCCGCACGCCCGATTGTTTGCACCAGTGCCGTGTCGCTGCGCAAAAAGCCTTCCTTGTCGGCGTCCAAAATGGCAACGAGTTTAACTTGCGGCATATCCAAGCCTTCGCGAAGAAGGTTTATTCCAACAAGCACGTCGAACTCGCCCTTTTTTAGACCGTTTACGATTTCCACACGCTCCAAAGTGTCTATTTCCGAGTGCATATAGCGCACTTTTACGTCCTGCTTGGTCAAAAAGTCCGTAAGGTTTTCCGCCATGCGCTTGGTGAGCGTGGTAACAAGTACCCTGCCTCCGCCGCACACGACTTGGTGAATTTCCCCTATCAGGTCGTCAATTTGCCCCTTGACGGGGCGAACTTCCACAATCGGATCCAACAGCCCGGTGGGACGAATAAGTTGTTCCACCACGTTGCCGTCGGCGCGCTTGATTTCGTACTCGGCGGGCGTTGCGGAAACGCAAATAAGTTGCCCTATGCGACTGTCGAACTCGTCGAAGGTCAAAGGTCGGTTGTCGTAGGAACTTTGCATACGAAAACCGTAGCCGACGAGGTTGTTTTTCCTTGCGCGATCGCCGTTGTACATTGCCCGTATTTGAGGAATGGTCATGTGGCTTTCGTCTATGAAGGTTACAAAGTCCTGCGGAAAATAGTCCAAAAGTGTGTACGGGGGTTGCCCCGGCTGCCTGCCGTCAAAATAGCGAGAGTAGTTTTCGATACCACTGCAATAGCCGATTTCACGCATCATTTCCAAATCGTAACTGACGCGCTGTTTTAGGCGTTGCCCCTCGATAAGTTTGTTTTGATCCAAAAACGCTTGGGACTCCCGTTCCATATCTTCCCGAATGTGATCCCACGCCGAACGGAGAGTTACGCCCTCCACTACGTAGTGGCTTGCGGGAAAAACTATCGTGTGAAGAAGTGTTGCCACGGTGTTGCCCGTCATCACGTCCACTTCGGTTATTTTGTCCACTTCGTCGCCCCAAAATTCCACTCTTATGGCATGTTCGCTGTAAGAAGCGGGAAAAATTTCCAAAACGTCCCCCTTGGCGCGAAAAGTGCCGCGATGAAAATCCATTTCGTTGCGAACGTACTGAATTTCGATAAGTTTTTTTATCACCTGTTCGCGGCTGACTTTGTCCCCGGGACGAAGCGACAAACTCATTTTGTAGTACTCGCCCGGAGCACCCAAACCATAAATACAGGACACGCTGGCAACGACTATCGTATCCCGACGCTCAAACAAACTGCAAGTTGCGCTGTGGCGAAGTTTGTCGATTTCGTCGTTGATGTCGATTTCCTTTTCGATGTACAAATCTCTGGAAGGAATGTAACTTTCCGGCATGTAGTAGTCGTAGTAACTGACAAAAAACTCTACGCGATTTTCCGGGAAAAACTCTCTGAACTCGTTGCAAAGTTGCGCCGCAAGCGTTTTGTTGTGGCAAATGACCAGCGCCGGACGATTGACGTTGGCAATTACGTTTGCCATGGTAAACGTCTTGCCGCTGCCCGTTACGCCCCGCAAAACCTGTGTTGCCAAGCCGTTGTTAAGCCCTTCGGTAAGTTCGGCAATTGCCTGCGGTTGATCGCCGCAAGGCTTATATTTTGAGTGAAGTGTAAATTTGTGTTCTTCCATATCGGGCTACTGTTGATTGTTTTTGTAGATTTCGTACAAGCCTTTTAGTGACAACTCCCTGTCGATGTGGTCGAAAATAGGCTCGACGGCGTTAACGATATTTGCCAAACCGCCTGTGGCAATGACTTTTGCATCAGTTAAGCCACTTTCCGCCTTGATGCGTTCTATCATATACTTAACTTGACCCACGGTTCCGAAAATTACGCCGCTTTGGATTGCTTTGGAGGTGGATTGCGCGATAGTCTTTTTGGGAGTTTCCAGTTCAACTCCCGGCAACTTTGCCGTGCAGCGCGACAAACTTTCTATTGTGGATTTTAGTCCCAGTGTGATTGCGCCGCCGATAAATTCTTTTTTTTCGGTTACGACGTTAAAGGTGGTTGCCGTGCCGAAATCCACCAGTACGAAGGGTGCGCCGTACTGCTTTTCCGCCGCGACGCAGGTTATTATGCGGTCGCTACCCAGTTCGCGAGGAAAATCGTACCTGATTGCCAGACCGGTTTTTACGCCGACGCCGACGATAAGAGGCTTTACGTTGAACGCATAACTGATTACGTTGCAAAATGTGTAGTCCAGTTGCGGAATTACCGACGAAATTATTGCACCGTCGATTTGACTTTCGTGAATGTAGGCGTGATGCATAAGTTGCAACAAAAGTGCCATGTATTCGTCCGAGGTACGTTTGATGTCGGTGGACATTTTGAAGGAAACCGTCAAATCTCCTTTTTGATCGAAAAAGCCGATTTTGACGTTGGTGTTACCGATATCTATTGCCATTACCATTATTGATTTTCTCCGTTATCGTTGTTTTGTGCCTGATTTTCAGGCTTATTTTGTTTGATTCCGTTGCCGTCGACGCCAAGTTTTAAGCCGCGCCTCACGCCCAGCACTACGGGCGAAACAAACAGCATGGATACCAAGTATTCCACAGGGATGTTGATTGCCAAACCTGTTTTTATGAGTGCGATTATCGAATCGTGTTGGATGTTAAAAACCGTTTTGAACAGGTTAAGCAAGCCCAAAAACAGTACGGTGTTGGTCACAAGCGCAAAAAACACCGCCACGACAATACTCAAAACCTGCCGTCCGCGTGCCGAACTCATCTTTTTTGTAAGCGTGAGCATAAGCCTGTACACGCCAAACAACACAAGTCCCATCGTCATACGAGGAACCAGCGTTACAACAGGACGAACGTATATCGGCAAAAGTGCAACCGACGATTGTAAAAACGGGATAAATTCCTTTACGAACGATGCCAAACCGAACAACGAACAACAAATGATTGCCGAGCCTAAATCGTTTTCCAACAAAGCAAATGAAAAAGTGACAAGCAATACGATTGTCGCCGCCGAAACGGGAAAACCCAAACTTATTGCCCTGTCCAAAAACATTGCCACAAAAATCGTTGCCAACACGATTGCGTACTTGGCAACCTTGCCTGCCCTACTGTTGTTTACCATAATTTCACCTCAATTTCGTCCCTGTGCTTTTGCAATACGTTTTGAATTTAGGCAAAGCCACATTTCGGGTACGAATATCGTTTACGTGAGCAACTCCGCCACAAAAAGACCTAATTGCCCAAAAGGCTTTTTGCCTTTGGTAAATGATATATAATGTACTTGTTAGTATCGCTCGGCTATTCCCGATACGATCCTATTATATTTTACCACAAAAACGACTATTGTACAGCAAATGCAAAGCAAATTTGATTGTAATTGTAAATTTTTGATACCTAAACATTAAAAACGGTTACACGTAAAGTTTACCGACAAAAGTTACGCTCATCGTTGTCCGCTTGCTCCGAAACTTGCAAAATCGAAAACGAGCGACAACGCCGACATACAACCGCTTTACCGAATTATACCTACGTATTTGCAAAAATTGCAGCGCGCAGTTACAAAGAATCGGCAATTGCACGACTTATTGTTTGTGCATAATCGGCAAATTTACGGCAAAATAAAACTTCCGACAACAATTGCCGAGCATACAAAAAGGCGACAAACAAATTGTTTGCCGCCGATTGTTAAGTTTTGCGTTTACAACGCTAGATTTGCAAAATTGTGACTATTGGGTTGCGTCTGTTACTTTGCCAAACTTACCGCTACTGCGCAAGCTACCGTCGCTCCGACCATCGGGTTGTTGCCCATGCCGATTAAGCCCATCATTTCCACGTGAGCGGGAACGGAACTGCTGCCGGCAAATTGCGCGTCGCTGTGCATACGTCCCATCGTGTCCGTCATGCCGTAGGAAGCGGGACCTGCCGCAACGTTATCGGGGTGCAAAGTACGTCCCGTGCCGCCGCCGGAAGCCACCGAGAAATATTTTTTGCCGTTTTCGGTGCACCATTTTTTGTAAGTGCCTGCAACGGGGTGTTGGAAACGCGTGGGATTGGTGCTATTGCCGGTGATGGAAACGTCAACTTTTTCGTGGCGCATGATTGCAACGCCTTCGTTGACGTCGTCGGCGCCGTAGCAACGCACTTGAGCGCGTTCGCCGTCCGAGAACGGAACTTCGCGCACGATCGTAAGTTCGCCGGTGTAGTAGTCGTACTTGGTTTGAACGTACGTGAAGCCGTTGATACGAGAGATGATGTACGCGGCGTCTTTGCCCAAACCGTTCAGAATTACGCGGAGAGGCTTTTTGCGAGCTTTGTTTGCGTTACGAGCAATGCCGATTGCGCCTTCCGCAGCGGCAAAGGATTCGTGACCTGCCAAGAATGCGAAACAATCGGTTTCTTCGCGGAGCAACATTGCGCCAAGGTTGCCGTGTCCCAAACCGACTTTGCGTTGGTCGGCAACGCTTCCCGGGATGCAGAACGCTTGAAGGCCCAGACCGATACATTCGCTGGCTTCGGCTGCGGATTTTACGTTCTTTTTGAATGCGATTGCGCAACCCAAAGTGTATGCCCAAACGGCGTTTTCGAACGCGATGGGTTGAACGCCCTTGACGATTTCTTCCACGTTTACGCCCTTATCCAAACAAATTCGGCGTGCTTCTTCCAAATCTTTGATTCCGTATTTAGCAAGTTCGGCGGTGATTTTGTCTATTCTTCTTTCATATCCTTCAAATGTGATAGCCATAGTTTTACCTCCTCCTTGCTATTCGTTACGCGGAACGATGTATTTTGCGGCGTTTTCGAAACGACCGTAGTGCTTTTTTGCCTTGGCAAGAGCGTCGTTGCCGCTTACGCCTTCGGAGATAAGTTTCATCATTACGCCCAAATTTACGTATTCGTAGCCGATGATTTCGCCGTTATCGTCCAATGCTAGACGGGTTACGTAGCCTTCTGCCATTTCCAAATATCTGGGGCCTTTGACCTTTGTGGAATACATTGTTCCCACTTGGCTGCGAAGTCCTTTGCCCAAGTCTTCCAAGCCTGCGCCGACGGGTAGACCTGCATCGGAAAATGCCGATTGGCTGCGTCCGTAGACGATTTGCAAAAACAGTTCGCGCATGGCAACGTTGATTGCGTCGCACACAAGGTCGGTGTTGAGCGCTTCGAGTAGCGTTTTGCCGGGCAAAATTTCCGCAGCCATTGCCGCCGAGTGAGTCATGCCGGAGCAACCGATGGTTTCCACAAGCGCTTCTTCTATTACGCCGCCCTTAATATTAAGCGTAAGCTTGCAAGTGCCTTGTTGAGGAGCGCAGCAACCGCAACCGTGCGTAAGACCACTGATGTCCTTTATGTCGTAGGCCTTTACCCATTTGCCTTCTTCGGGGATGGGAGCGGGACCGTGATTGCAACCTTTCGCCACACATTGCATAAGTTCAACTTCGTGAGAATATTGCATAAGATGTAACTTCCTCCAATTTTTAATTATAGCTTATAAATTATACCACGATATGCCTCCATATGCAAAGACTTTTTGCCCAAAATATTGCAACAAATTGCAAGTTTTGCCCTCTTTTTTCAAACCGACCGTTGGCACAAAAAAAACGGCTGCCGATTTTTCGGCAGCCGCAAAACACTTAGCGCTGTTATTATTTGTTTTCCGATTCGTTGTTCACTCCGGAAGCGGGATGTTCGTCCTCTTTTTTGGGTTGCGGTTTGATGAAAACCAAAACGATGATTCCAACAAGGCACAAACCTGCGACAACGAAAAGGATAATCTTCCAAGTTTCCATAGGATTGGTTTGTTCCTTGGTGGGAAGTTTTACGGACAACCTGATTACGACGGGTTCTTCCATAACGAAGCCGCCTGCATCCTTTGTGGAGTACACTACTTGGTAAACCGCAACGGCTTTGCCTTCGCTGTCGGTTTGAACGTCTTCCTTAACTGCGGTAATCGCGCCTGAAGTGGAAAAGATGCTTTCGTAGCCCTTGGTTACGGTGTTGGTTTCGTAGTCATAAATCTTTACACAATCTCCCTTGACGAGTTTGTTGATAACGTAAGTTGTGGTTACGGTGGACTTATCCGTTGTGGTGATCCAACCGGTGGAAACGGCTTTGGAAACGCAGACCGTCAAACCTGCGGTTTGAGCGTTTGTTCCCGTCGTGCTGCTTTTTGCAGTGGGAGCGGTAAGGGCGTAGAAGTAGATTTGAATTT
>CAKRAM010000147.1 GCA_934294965.1 uncultured Clostridia bacterium | reverse complement strand
CCTCTATCGAAACGCTCGGACCTTTGTTTGTCAACAAAACGATGCCGGACAAAGTTCCTATCGGAATATCGACGCGATAGTTTTCCAAAGTGTCTATTTTGTTTTGCGCCGTTATGGCCGATATTCGTGCAAGTGTGTTCACGTAGACCGAATTTGCCGAAATCATTGTTACTTCCCCTTGGGAATTGCGCTCGACATTCACAAAATCGGCGTACTCGGCATCGGATATTGCTGCACAAATTGCTTGATTGAGCAATCTGGTTGCTTCGGCGTTGACTTTGGCGGAGGCAATATCAATAACAACGGGCATCATAGATTGCCAATAAAAATACAAAGTCGCACAAACAGAAAGCACTGCAACGATGCAAACGATAAGAAGAATTTTTTTGAAAATCGATTTTTTAGCTTGTGGCAATTGTTTTTTGCCGGCAAGAACGTAATTGGACATAATACTCACCGTAAGTAAGTTAATATAATTCTACAAATTGAAAACGCCTTTGCGATGCTTTATGACCACACAGTTGTGCGAACGTGAAGTGCAAAATAACAGATTTTGCAAAAAAAATCAGCAAAGAGCGCTTTCTTGTTTATATTATATTCACTTGCTAAGCGGGATGCCACTACTTCTTTTTTGTGCGAGGCTTAAACAGCACGGAAACCAAGTATCCCGATACGATTGCTATGCTGATGCCTGTTGCGCAAGCCGAAAGACCGCCTTTCAGAGCACCGTAAAAACCCTCTTTTTTTGCCGCTCCTTTTGCCCCTTTTACCAATGCACACCCAAAACCGGAAATCGGAACGCTTGCACCTGCGCCGGCAAAATCAATCAATTTGCTATAGACGCCGAAACCTTCCAATACGGCGCCGATTACCAAAAACAAAACCAAAATTTTGCCGTTTGTCAAGTGGGTGAAATTGATAATTATTTGCCCGACTAGGCAAATTCCGCCGCCAACCAAAAATGCTTTTACAAACATCCAAAACGTTGTCAAATTGTTGTCACCTCCACCAAATGAGTGATTGCCGGAATGCTGTCGGATTGGAAAGACGTTGTAGGACTCATCAATGCTCCGGTTGCGGCAAGTAAAATTCGATGATACTCCTTTCTGCGTAACTTGCCAAGCAAATGACAGTTAAAGACCAATGCGGAGCAAGCCGCTCCCGAACCGCCCTGATACGTTTGCTGCTCGTCAAAATACAACGACGCACCGCAATCGGTGTGGACCTTTTCAATGTCGTAGCCTTCCTGATTAAGCAAATCGTAAAGTATTTCCGAGCCGAGTTTTCCCAGGTCGCCTGTGTAGATGGCGTCAAAATCTTTCGGAGAAGATTTTGTGGTACGAAAATACCTGCACAGCGTATCGCAAGCCGATGGAGCCATTGCCGCCCCCATGTTGTTGGCGTCCAAAATGCCAAAGTCCACAACTCGGCCGATTGCAGCCGATGTGATTTTTGCCACGGCGTCATTGTCCGACGATAACATCGTTGCCCCTACCCCGGTTGCAGTCCACTGCGTTACGGGAGATCGCAAAACGCCCAGTTCCAACGGGTAGCGATATTGCCGTTCGGCAGTGGAAAAGTGACTTCCGGAAATTGCGATAATGTTTTCAAAACCTGCTTTTATGCTCATAGAGCCGACAATAAGTGCTTCGGCAAAAGTCGCGCAAGCGTTGTATAACCCCAAAAACGAGCAATGATGTTTGCGTGCCGAAAACGATGCTGACACGATTTGATTTAGCAAATCGCCTCCGCAAATGGCATCAACTTCGTTTACGGAAACATTGGATTTTGCAATTACTCCGTCCAGCGCGTGTTCAAACATTTTTCTTTCGGCGCGCTCAAAGGTGTTTTGACCGAACTTATCGTCGACAAGCGCAAGGTCAAATTTTCCTCGATAAGTTCCGCCGTTTTCCTTCGGACCGGCTATCGTGTAGCCGTCTTTTACGTACACTCCGTCAAAATGCAAAATGTTGTCCTTGTAATAAGTGTTGCTCAATTTGCGCTCCTTAACTTGTGAAAATGCTTGTTAAAATATGCTATGAGTATCATAGTGTGCCAAATATTAAGCACAATGTTGCTACTATTACAGAAATAGTAACCCCGTTTACAATTACCGGACCTGCCACTAGAAACATTTTTGCGCCGACTCCGTAAATGTAACCTTCGGCGCGGAATTCTAACGCAGGTGACACCACTGCATTGGAAAATCCTGTTATCGGTATGGTAGATCCTGCCCCTGCAAACCTACCGATGTTGTCGTACACACCGATCCCCGTCATTATTGCGGCAATCAGCACAAGCGTGCCTGAAGCCAAAACCGATGCGTCTTTTGCCGAAAACCATATAGTATACAATTCGATAAACGCCTGCCCTATTGCACAAATCGTGCCACCTACAACAAAAGCCCAAAACATATTTTTCCAGTGCGAACTTTTGGGCATTATTTCAAACACGTAACTTTTGTAGTTTTGCTTGGTAATCTTCATTGCGTCGTTCAATTCTTTTCTCCGTTTGTCAACTCGAAGTTGCTTGATTTCTCGTTTTGGAGCGGCACGTTAGTTTCTTTTTCGTGCAAATTTGTTCCAAAAGGATTTTTAGGTGGAATTTTCATACAACGATTGTTGCCTACGAGTGCGCGATTTATACAAATTTTGAGCAATGTATGTGATTTTAGATGGGCATCTGTAAATATATCGTTACACAATGGCACTTTGGCAAATAAATAACGCGCTTCGCAATTAAGCGAAACGCGCAAAGTAATCAAAGTTTCGAGCTATAACCCCCTACTTCGCCCGAAAAAAGTTTTTATGTGCAAAGATAAATTTGGACTGATACAATAAACCGTTATAAACAACGCAACAATCGTATTATCAATAACCGCGCGCGTAAACACACAAGCAATAACCTGAGTTTTCTTCCTAATTCGAAGTGCCGCAGTTAACCTCGTTGGCAGGAGGTTTGCACAAGGGAATAATTTAATTATAACGTGCCGTTCTTCAGCGTGAGTATTGCAAACCTGCTTGTTAATCCAATTCTATTGTGTTTGTCAAATTTGCACGATCGATTGCAACTTGAAGTTTACCAATTTCCAAGCGGAGCGCTTCGTAGTCGGCGGAGACTGTTTCCACGTCGTAGTTGCATTCCGTAATTTCCATTTTTCCATTATAGGACACGGCTTGAGATTTTTGTTGCAAAAGCGCCATTTCTTCCAATAGCCTGCATTTTGCCTGTTTTTGAGCAAGCATTACCAAGGCTTCGCCGATTGTAACGTTAAATTCCGACACGACTACCGTGCAATTTGCAAGCGCCAATGCGTGTTTATACTTGCGAATGTTGTCATCCAATCTATCGACCAGGTTGCGAGTCTTTTCATAACTGTATGCCGGAACGATTTTTGTATTTTCGTCTATATAACTAAACGTGCGGCAATCGCGTTCTTTGCGCAAAATATTGTCCTTTTTAGTTTCTAGCTCTTTGATTTGTTTGATAATTTCGCTGTGACACATTTTCATAGTAGTTTACCGTCCTTATTGATGATTATTTTTGATTTGAAATGAGTTCCAGATACAATGCACTGCCTCACATATCGCGTTTTAACATATCGGTAAGGGTTCCGTCTTGGCGTTTTATGCAAGTGAGCGATTTCGCAATTTTTAATTGCTTCTAACAATTTATGCGACTCGCTGTTTGCAAAAGCGTCAACGCGACTGCACTACAACTTAAATTTTGTAAAAGTGTACGCAAACGTCCAACAGGCTTGCTCATTGACAAAATCTTTCCACAAAGTTTCGTCGAAATAGTTTTCAATGAGAATAGTCAAATTGCAAAACTACAATTATTGCAATAAGAGAAAAATCCATTAGTACAATACTAAATTTGCTGCTGTTACGCGAATTTGGCGTACATTGTTGTCTGTTGTGCAAATTGGTCGCTTACGGTCTTTTTATCATTATAAGCGGCACCAGCATTTCTTCGGTTGTCGAAGTGTGATGTCCCGCGAAACTAAAATCGTCGTACGGCTCTGAACCGACGAAAATTTTGTGTGTGAACGTGCCGATTGCAATGTAGTCGCCGAGCAAAAATCCCTTGTTGCCGTACGGGCCAAAGTATCCTTCTTCAATCAAATCATCGGTTTTGCGAAGGATAAAATCATTGTTATATTTTGCCGTAAAAAGGCGTTCAAAATCGGCTTTGCACTGTGGTTTTACACGAAAACAGGGCGTTCTTGCGTCTAGATACGGCGGACACAACAGCATATTGCACAGTTCTTCGTCGCGCCAAAAGTCCACTTTGCCGGCAACGTCTACTTGTCCGTGGTCGGCTGTAATTACAAATAATGTGTCCTTTGCGACTGCGGCAAGCTTTGCAATATGCGATTCAATATGCAAAAACATCAAGTTGACAATTTTGTTTCCGCTGACGCCCAAGCTGTGCATTGCAGTGTCCGGTTGCGGACAATATGCGTAAACAAATTGTTTTTTAGGTTTGGCGCATATCCGTATAATCTCCGCGGCAATGTCGTCCGAATCGCTCGCCACGTAGCGATTTGCGTTTTTTGGCGTAGAAACGTACGGCGGCGCAATTAGAGAAATTTCTCCGTCAAACATTGCATTATCAAAATAGTATACGTCGTTTGATTCCATCGGATGTTTGCAAGTAACAGGCTCGCCTGTTTGAGAATCTTTTCCCGTGTAGACGTCGACATTTTTATCTATTTCGTCAATGTGTAAACTCCATCCGAACCATCCGTGCTCCAAAGGATAGGTGCATGTGGAAAGCGTTGTTGTGGCATTTGTGGTTGTGGACGGAAAAGTTGAGGTGAGTGTTTGCACGATATTTTTGCGAATAAACCCGGATGGCAACAAATTTGCCTCAATCGGATACATTCCCATGCCGTCAAAACACATAAATACTACGTTTTTGTAGTTATGCTCGCTTAGGGCTTTTTGAAGCACGGGAAGTTTTGGCTTATCGGTTTTGACACCCAAATACTCAGCCAGTGTTGCCGAAATATTTATTATGTTATTGTTAAAGTCGGGTTTTGTGTATTCCATGAAGATATATTACCATAATAACGAGCAAAGTACAACAAAAAATTTTAATAGCATGCAGCGGAAAAGATATAACTCCTTTTGTGCTGTTACGACGATTGACTGCGTTAAGCGTTCTACGAGTATTTGAAAACGTGTTCGGTTGCTTGCTATACATAAACGAGATTCTAAATTAGTAGTCGTCATAGCGTCAAATTACCACAGTACGCCGCTACCTGACTACTGAATAGAGATGTTTGTCTATTCTTTTTTTGCAATTGAATATTAACCGACGTTTATTGTCGCAATTGTCGCAACTATTCGGTTCTCTTAACGCAAATCAACACTGTCCGCACTATCGAACTAAGTTAGGATATAGTAAATGTATCATTCGTAAAAGTGCCGCAAGTTGTTTTATAATTGAGTATTTAACGATATTTGACCATTCTTAAGCGCACTATTTCATCCAAACGTATTGCTATAACTAGCTAGCAAAAGTGCAATATAGCCGCATGTTATTAAAGTAAGGTATGCGCGGCGATAACGAAAATGCATGTAGTGATTGTAAGAGTATGCAACTATGT
>CAKRAM010000146.1 GCA_934294965.1 uncultured Clostridia bacterium | reverse complement strand
TTCAAATAATAAAATGGGAAGAAACGATGTTGTGCGATATATTAAATAATGAGCGATTGCTGTACGGATATGTCATCCCGAGCTTGTCGAAGGATCCCACGGAAAGGAACCTTGTAGCAGTCGTGTAATAGGCTTTGCAATGCCTATTGCTCCAAATCGTCCACCAACTCTGCACGCCAACCTACGAAAAAACAAAAAAATGCGAATGCACAACTGTAGTGCATTCGCATTGATTTTATAAGACGTAGTACCGCAAAAAAATTAATTACGCTTCAACCTTGGATTCTTCGGCGGCTGCTTTTTTGCTGGTGCGTTTTTTAGCAGGTTTTTCTTCTTTGGCGGCTTTTTTAGCGGAAGCCTTTTTGGTAGCAGCGGGAGCTTTTGCGGCTTCCTTTGCTTTTTTAGCTTCGTTTCTTTGAGCCTTGATTGCTGCTGCTTCTTCGGCTTTCTTTTGAGCGGCTGCCTTTTGTTCAGCTTGCTTCATCGTTTTAGCGTCAACTTTAACAACAACGATACCCTTTTCAAGTTGAGAGTAAGCCTTGGCAAGTTGAGCCTTCTTGTGGTTAGCTGCATTCTTGTGAATAACGTTCTTTTTTGCAGCCTTGTCAATTTGGCTGGAAGCAACGGGCAAAAGTTCCTTGGCAAGTTCAACGTTGCCTTCGGAAATAGCGGCGTTAAACTTTTTAACAGCCGTAAGCATTTGCGAACGAACCATTTGATTTTGAAGTTTTTTGGTAGCTGTAACAGATACTCTTTTTTCTGCGGACTTAATATTAGGCATGATATCTCCTTATGTTCATAGTACTACATCTAAATTTGCCTATCTATATTAGCATACTTTACCGTATTTGACAACGATTTTTCGCTCAAAAATACAATTTTTTTGATATTTTTGCCGTTGTACCGTTTGTTTTTTACAAAATTTTGCCCTGCCTGCTCGTCAAGTTGGGAGGCAGGTGCGTAATTCCGTCGGATAAAATCGCGTCAGCCACTTTTGCTCGGGTAATTATTGCGGCGTTATCGGCGTATATTATACGGAATTATCGCATAACAAGCAACTGCAAATTACGCTCAAAGCAATGATTTTTGCGCGACAAACGGGAGGCAAAATATGGTACAAATCGGTTTTATCGACGACGGAATAGGTGTTTGCGCGGCGGCGCTACGAACGCTCAAAAGCGTCGGCACGGATTGCATTGCAATGATTTGCTCCGGCGAGCCGTTTTGTAAAATGCGCCTAACCGAACTTGCCGATTTGGCGGAAAGTTCGGCAAAAAAATTGCAAAACGCAGGGTGCGACGCGGTGGTGTTTTGCTCTCCCACAATGAGTTACGCCGCAAAAAAACGCAATTACTCTTTGCCTGTCTATTTTTGCGAAACTCCCGTTATGCATTCGGCAACTTACACGGCTTCGTCGGTGGTGGTATTCGGCGACAGGTACTCGGCTCGGCAAGTCAAAATTCCCAACGCAATCGTGGTGTGCGCGGAAGATTTTCGCGATATTGCGCTTGCAGGCAGCGACAGGCAAATTGCCGCCTACGTCGAAAACAAACTTGCCCCCTACGAGGGTAAATTCGATTGTATTGCCGTGTCCGACGGGCTTATGAGTCTAAAGTCTTCCTGCTTCAATATGGCTTTCCCCGGCGTCCGAGTTTTTGACTGCGTAGATGGCGTCGTTCGCAAACTCAAAAAGGCGTACGAAAAGACCGCTCGAAAGCAGCGAAAAAAGTCTATAATCGAGCCTTCGGTAAAGTTTGTAAACGGTTTGTGTGAAGAAATTGCAATAAAAAGTGCCGATTTTACCGAATAAATTTCAATTTACCCCTTGAAATGCGTTTAATTATAGTATATAATAAATTTCAGTGGTTTGTCGGCAAGGCAATCAATGCAGTGCGATTTTAGTTCCGTTTGCGTTCAATCTTTGCCGAAAATTCGAAATTTATTTTTAGGAGTACATATATATGGCAGTTTTTGCAAAAGACATTCGTAACGTTGCTCTTATCGGTCACAGCGGTGAAGGTAAAACCTCTCTTGCCGAAGCGATATTGTACAATGCCGGTGCAATCGACAGAATGGGTAAAGTCGACGACGGCAACTCTACTATGGACTTCGAGTCCGAAGAAACGGCTCGCCACATATCCATCAGTCTTTCGGTAGCAAATTGCACCTACAAAGGAACGAAAATCAACCTTATCGACGTTCCCGGCTACTTCGATTTCGAATGTGAAATGCTGGAAGCGCTTTCCGTTGCCGATAGCGCAATCATCGTAACGGGCGCTGCAAGCACCCTGACGGTAGGCACGGAAAAAGCGTTGGAATACTGCGCCGAACACAAAATTCCGGCATTGGTGTTTATCAACAGCGTCGATAAGGAAAACGCAAGTTTCAGCCACACGGTGCAAGCCATTTCGGAAAAATTCCCCAAAGTCGTTCCCGTTTTGGTTCCGGATTTCGAATCCAACAAAATGGTCGGCTACGTAAACGTACTCAGTGGCATTTACGCCAAGTTCGGCAACAAGGGTAACGGCAGTGAAAAAATTCCCGAAGCACTTGCGGAAAAATATCAAAAATATCGCGGTTTGGTTGCCGAAGTTGCGGCGGAAAGCGACGATGAACTTTTGATGAAGTTTTTGGAAGGCGAAGAACTCACCGCCGAAGAAATCGTTCGCGGCTACAGCGAAGGTGTTAAAAACGGCACGGCAATTCCGGCAATTTGCGGAAGCGCAACGGCAAACTACGGCGTGTTTAACCTTATGGACACAATCGTAGACTACTTGCCCAGTCCGGAATCCAAAGGGACACCGACGGCTGACGGCGGAAACATCCCCGCGGATGCAAACGCTCCTGTAATTTTGCGCGTATTCAAAACAATTGCCGACCCGTTCGTAGGCAGATTGTCCATTTTCAAAGTTATCTCCGGCACGCTTAAAAGCGGCATGACGCTCAAAAACATCAAGAGCGACACAACGGAAAAAATCAGCGCCGTATACTTTATGAAGGGCAAAAAGCAGGAAACTGCCGATTGCGCTTGCGCAGGCGATATTGCCGCATTGTCCAAACTTTCGGCAACTTCCACGGGCGACGTGCTTGTAGAAGGAGGCGAAGTTCAACTTGTGGAAGTGGTGTTGCCTCGTCCTGTTTATAGCCGTGCGGTATACGCCGCCAAGAAGGGCGACGAAGACAAAGTGTTCGGCGGATTGTCCAAACTTAAAGACGAAGACATCGCATTCACCGTAACCAAAGATCCGGAAACCAACGAAATGATTTTGAGCGGCCTCGGGGACACTCAACTTGACGTAATTTGCAAAAAACTCAAATCCAAATTCAACTGCGAAGCGGTTTTGAAAGATCCTCGCATCGCGTACAGAGAAACCATCCGCAAAATGGCTGAAGCCGAAGGTAAGCACAAAAAGCAATCGGGCGGCGCAGGTCAGTACGGTCACTGTAAAGGTCGCTTCGAGCCGGGCGCGGCAGACGGCACGTTCGAGTTCGTGGACGCAGTTGTCGGCGGCACCGTTCCTCGTCAGTTCATTCCTTCGGTAGAAAAAGGCTTGCGTGAAGCAATTCAAAAGGGCGTTTTGGCAGGCTATCCCATGGTCAACCTCAAAGCAACGTTGTTCGACGGTTCCAGCCACCCGGTAGACAGTAAGGATATCGCGTTCCAAATGGCTGCAAAACTCGCATATAAGGACGGCTGCGTAAAAGCAGGTCCGGTACTTCTCGAACCCGTCTACGAACTTCGTATCACCGTTCCCGATAACTACCTTGGCGACGTGATGGGCGATATGAACAAACGCCGCGGACGTATCATGGGTACGGAAATGGTAAACGGCAAACAACTTGTAACGGCGGAAGCGCCTCTTGCGGAAATTTTGAAGTACGCAACCGACCTTCGCAGTATGACGCAAGGTCGCGGCAAGTTCGAAATGTCCTTTGCACGATATGAAGAAGTTCCCGCTCCCAGCGTAGCCAAGATTGTGGAAGAAGCCAAAAAACTTCAAGAAGAAGCGTAGTATATCGGCACATAACAAAAATTCAAGCACACGATTGCAAATGCAGTCGTGTGCTTTTTGCTATCGGTTTTCACAGTTACAATTACTAAAAAATAAGTTGATAGAGTGTCGGTGCATTTTCTATTTAATCCGATTTATGCAAAAATATCAAGGAGTTTGTTGATTAAGTAAAAGATTTTAACACAAAATGTTCACTACAAAATTTTCAAGCCAACTATTTGTCGGCAATCAAGTGCAAATGTGAAACTAAATATCAAATTTTGTCTTTCGTTTATCGATTGTCTGCCGTGGTAACGAATCTCCGCAACACAAATTACTTCAAGTTATTCCCTAAATGTAATAACAATATCAAAAAAACGCACGACGTTGTATCATCGT
>CAKRAM010000145.1 GCA_934294965.1 uncultured Clostridia bacterium | reverse complement strand
TCGCAGGACCTCAAGAAGTGTTGGAAATAGGCAAAACTTACGAATTTGTAGTTTTGGCTTTGGATAGAGAAAAGAACAGAGTATCCTTGGGATACAAACAACTTCAACCGCAACCTTGGCAAATTGCCGAAGAAAAGTTCCCCGTGGGAGCAAGAGTTGTTGGTAAAGTTGCTCGCATTATGCCTTTCGGCGCATTTGTTGAATTGGATAAGCATATCGACGGATTACTTCACGTTTCCAACGTTTCTTGGGAATGGTTGGACGATATCAACAAGGCTTTGAAAGTCGGCGACGAAATCGAAGTTGAAGTTACGGAATTCGATGCCGAACACAAACGCATCACGCTTTCTCGCAAAGCACTTTTGGAAAAACCCGCTCAAGCCGATAACGCCAAAGCGGAGTAATTCCACAATTTAGCCCGTATACCGTTTTCTAAGAGATTAGACGACTCCGACTTTTCTCTTGGATTGCGGCGGAAATATATTTAGGAGGAAAATAAAATGACAAAGCAAGAAATCATTGCTAAGTACGGCAGAAAAGAAGGAGATACGGGATCTCCCGAAGTGCAAATCGCATTGTTGACCGAACGTATCAATCACCTTACCGAGCACCTCAGAACGCATCAAAAGGATCACCATTCCAGACGCGGTTTGTTGCAAATGGTAGGTCACAGAAAAGGTTTGTTGGACTATCTCAAACAAACCGATATTGAAAAGTATCGTCAAATTATTGCAGATTTGGGACTGCGTAAGTAATTGTCAAAGAAGGAGAAGGGGAAAGGTTTTGTACGCAATTTCTTGCCCTCTCCTTTTTCTTTGCAGTTTATTATGTAGTGTAACACTCATCTTGTTTGTCCACAGTTGTGCGTCAAAAAATAAGTGTTATTTGGTGCAATTTTGCCAAACGGTTGTCGCTTTTTAAGCGTGTTTTGCGTTGCCGCGGTGTGTTTGTCGAAGTTGGATAACTCATTCGTCAATGTATTATTTTACGTGGTACAAAATTGTTTGTAGGCAAAACGGCCACTACAATAGGCTTGTACGCGTGTAGTCATAGCGCAAGTAAATTAGTCTTTTACTGAAAACCTAGCGTAAAAAGGTTTTTGTGGGAAATATAGTGTGAAGGAGATAATAATGGAAAAATTTAGAAAGACCGAAGGAAAGATCGGAAACCGCAAGTTTTACGTTTTTGAAACGGAAATCGGCGGAAGAACGGTTTCGGTAGAAGTCGGCAAGTATGCCGAACAGGCTAACGGCTCCTGCATGGTGCAATGCGGAGAAACCGTTGTTATGACCAACGTTACGTTGGCGGACAAGCCCAGGGACGGAATTGACTTTTTCCCTTTGGGAGTAGACTTTGAAGAAAAAATGTACTCCGTCGGTAAAATCCCCGGCGGTTTCAAAAAGCGTGAAGGTAGAGCGAGCGACAAGGCTATACTAACTTCTCGTCTTATCGATAGACCTATCCGTCCGTTGTTCCCCAAAGGATTTTTGAACGACGTATCGGTTATTGCAACGGCAATGTCCGTAGAACCAGACATTCAACCGGAAGTATACGCAATGATGGGCAGTTCGATTGCACTCGCCATTTCCGATATTCCCTTTGCCGGACCTACCGGAAGCGTTGTTGTCGGATATGTTGACGGAAAATACGTAATCAATCCCACGCAAGAACAAAAGGAAAAAAGTTTGCTTAACTTGAACCTCGCGGGGACTAAGGACGCAATTATGATGGTTGAAGCCGGCGCAAACGAAGTGTCCGAAAAAGTTATGTTGGATGCCATTTTGTTCGGTCACGAAGCGATCAAAGAACAATGCCAATTTATCGAATATATTCGTGAATCGGTAGGCAAGCCCAAGGCTGAAATCGAACTTCACTTGCCTTCGTCCGAACACGAAGCAATCATTCGTCCTTATGCCGATCAAATGCTTACCGATGCTCTCAAAACGTTTGATCGTTACGAACGTCAAGCAAATCAAGACGCAGTGGAAAAGGCTTGCAGAGAACATTTTGCCGAAACAAATCCCGAAGTTTTGGACGACCTCGGCGACGTTTTGTACAAGATGACCAAGGAAAAGGTTCGCGCAAGAATTTTGAACGAAGGTATTCGCCCGGACGGAAGAAGCCTTACCGAAATTCGTCCCATTTGGTGCGAAGTAGGCATTTTGCCTCGCGTTCACGGCAGCGGTGTGTTCACTCGCGGTATGACGCAAGTTATCACCACGGCAACACTCGGAACAATTTCGGAAGTGCAAAAGTTGGAAAACTTGGACGATAACGACACGTTTAAGCGTTATATGCATCACTACAACATGCCGGGGTATTCCACCGGTGAAGCAAAACCGCTTCGTAGCCCCGGTAGGCGTGAAATTGGTCACGGAGCATTGGCGGAACGTGCTTTGGAACCCGTTATTCCTTCTGAAGAAGAATTCCCGTATGCAATTCGTACCGTATCGGAAGTTGTATCCAGCAACGGCAGTACGTCGCAAGCAAGCATTTGCGGTTCGACGTTGGCTCTTATGGATGCAGGCGTGCCTATCAAAGCACCCGTTGCAGGTATCGCAATGGGACTTATGAAGTCCGAAGACGGCAGCAAAGTTGCAATTTTGTCGGATATTCAAGGCTTGGAAGACTTCCTTGGCGATATGGACTTCAAAGTTGCAGGAACCAGCAAGGGTATCACGGCAATCCAAATGGATATCAAAATCAAGGGTATCGACGAGGAAATTTTGCGTAGAGCACTTGAACAAGCACGTCAAGGTAGATTGTTCATCCTCGACCAAATGCTTAAAGTTCTTCCCGCTCCCAGAAAGGAACTTTCCAAGTACGCGCCCAAGATTATTTCCTTCAACATCGATCCCGAAAAGATTCGTGAGGTTATCGGTAGCGGCGGAAAGGTTATCAACAAGATTATTGACGAAACAGGCGTGAAAATCGACATTACCGACGACGGTACGGTGTTCATTGCTACTGCCGATCAAGAAATGTCCGACAAGGCAAAGAAAATGATTTTGGCAATCGCCAAAGATCCCGAAGTCGGCGAAGAATTTACCGGCAACGTTGTAAGAATTTTGGACTTCGGCGCGTTTGTTGAACTTGCGCCCGGAAAAGACGGATTGATTCATATTTCCAAACTTGCAAAAGAAAGAGTGGAAAAAGTTACCGACGTTGTCAATATCGGCGACACGGTAGTAGTTAAAGTAATCAAGATTGACGAAAAGGGACGTATCGACCTTAAGCTCGTCAAGAAACTGTAATAGTATTGCTGCCATCCAAATAATTTCGAAGCACCTACTTGTAGGTGCTTCGTTTTTTTTCTCTAAAACCACAGTTGAAGTGCAATGGTGGGGCGTTTGACGTTTAACTTGATTTTGCTATCTTTTGCTGACAATGTAAAGGCTTGTGTCAGCTATGGCTACGATTTGTGAAAATTTGCTGTATTGATCGCTTGATAAATTCAGTTGACGATGGAGTGTTTCAGCATTTTGCTCACGTTGATGTTTTGCTAATATGCAATTGACAAATGTTGTCGGCGCAATTGTGTGTCAAAATGTAATTATGGATATTTTGGTGATGTTAAAAAACACTTGATGTTATTTTGATATTGTATAAATTGATAAAGAAATCTGTTTTGGAAATAGAAATGGTACTTGCAATTTGCTGTGTATCTAACGATTGCACGTGTTGTGTGCAAGAAAACAACCGAACTTGCGTATACTAATTTGAGGTTTTATATGGACTCCAAGATTTTTACGCATGTTGTTACCAACGTGTTACTGTTTGTTTTGGTTGTCGGAGTTGCCGTTACGGCATTTTCGGGTGCGTACGTAAGTGTTTTCGGTGACAATAATGGCTCGCCAATATATCGCGGGAAGCAAACCAATGCCGTTTCATTTATGATAAACGTTTATTGGGGAACGGAATACATAGACGATATGTTGGAAATATTAAGTAAGTACAACGTAAAGGTAACGTTTTTTGTCGGAGGGTATTGGGTGGCCAAATATCCGAACGTTTTGTGCAAAATTGTAGAAAACGGACATGAAATCGGCAATCACGGATATTTTCACAAGCAGCATTCGACACTCACTCTTGAGCAAAACAAAAATGAGATTATATCTTGCGAAAAAGTGGTGTACGAAACTTGCGGAGTTGTAACCAAGTTGTTTGCTCCGCCTTCCGGCGATTTTGGTAAATTGACGCTTTCCGCTGCCGAAAGTTTGGGCTATAAGATAATAATGTGGTCAAAAGATACCGTTGATTGGCGTGACAAAAACGCCGAATTGATATTTAGCCGCGCAACAAAAGATGCGCAAGGCGGAGATCTTATATTGATGCATCCCACACGCCACACTTTACATGCGCTGGAAAATATGGTAAAATACTATTTAGAACACGGATTTGATATTGTTAAGGTCGGTGAGAACTTAGGAGGAATATGAAATTTTGTAAAAATTATCCAAGCGGGCTTCGCTTGGTGTGTGAGCAAATGCCGTCGGCATATTCTGTCGCACTTGGCGTATATGTTGACGTAGGCAGCGTCAGGGAAGATGATTCGACAAATGGATTTTCTCATTTTATAGAACATTTGTTATTTAAGGGAACCAAGCGCAGAACTGCCTTGCAAATATCCGAAGAAATGGAAAATATCGGCGCAACGTTAAATGCATTTACTGCAAAAGATTGCACGTGCTATTATACTAGGAGCATCTCTTCCGACTTGGAAAAATGTATGGACGTTTTGTCCGATATGTACTTCAACGCGTCTTTCCCGGAAGAAGAAATGGAGCGCGAGCGTGGAGTGGTTTTGGAAGAAATCAGCATGAGCGCCGACAACCCTTCGGATTATGCAGGTGATTTGATCGGTCAAGCAACTTATTTTGAGCAATCATTGGGGCAAACTATTCTAGGAAATCCCGAAAACATCAAATACTGTGACAGACATAGTATCATTGATTTTAAGAATAAGTACTATGTGCCGTCCTCTACGGTAATTTCGGTTGCCGGTGCGCTGTCTTTTGAACAGGTTGATGAGCTTGTGCAAAAGTACTTTGAAACCAACTTTGCAAGCGAAAGTCATGTGTTGTCTGCCGAGCCGACGTCATCGGCAACTTCGATATTTTTAAGTGCCTTCCGCGATGTGGAACAATCTCACTTGGAATTAAATTGGAGAGGCGTTCCTGTTTTTGACAAGGACTACTACGCCGTTTCGGTTCTTTCTGATACTTTGGGCGGAGGCATGACTTCCAGACTTGTGCAAGAAATCAGGGAAAAGCGTGGTTTGGCTTATTCCGTGTATTGCGGAACTTCTTCCTACAAAAACAACGGCTCGTTGGAAATTTACGTCGGTTATAATCCGAAAAACAGCAAGTTGGTTGCAAATTTGGTGCGTGACGAAATTCAAAAAATCGTCGATTTCGGGGTAACGCAAGCCGAAGTCGATCGCAGCGTTATGCTTACGACAAATTCCATTTATATGTCCGCCGAAGCAAACATGTTCTTTATGCGTATCAACGGTCGTCGTATTCTTAAAACAGGCAAACCGTTTGATATCGATGCGGAAATTTCCGCATGTAAGTCGGTTTCGGTTGAAGATGTTAATCGTGTCGCAAAAACCATTTTTGCCGCAAATCCGGCAGTGGCGTACGTCGGGGCTAAAACCGACCGCGATTTTGACGCCGCCGCAAAAATTTTCGGCGCAAGCGCTCCAAAAGCATAGTGGTTTTGCTTTGATTTTTCAATTTAAGCGTTTTGTCGCGTTATGCGGCAAGACGCTTATTTGGTTTTGTAATATTGCGCAGTGTCGCTTACGTCCTCTTATCATTTGTTTTGTAATAGTGAAAAATATTTGCCAATCTTCGATTTTCAAATGTTGATTATTTGGTAATTATATTGTATAATGTATTGTAATTATACGCGTTGTCTTTGTCGCGCGGCAAGTTTGGTTTTGTCGACAAATTTGTGTCGGTGCGTTTGCGTGCTATAATCGGTTGTTGCAGTTATGTTTGCAATGGTCCTCGGAGGAATTATATGGGACGGGAAGTTTCTAAAAGAAAAAAGAAAATCGGCAATATAGTCGGTATTTGCGTTTGTTCCGCATTGATAATATTTGCTTTTTGCGGACAGTATTTTCAATCGTTTTTGCGTGACGTCGCCAATGTGTTTGTCGGTGCGTTCGGCATGTCTTTTTACGGCATAATGGCTGCAATCATCGTTGCATGCTCGTTTTCGCTTGCCGGCAAAAAGATGCAAATTCCCGGTAAATACTTGGCACACTTCGTATTGCTGTTTGTATTTACTGTTTTGCTGGTGCAATTGTGGACGACGTCCTATTTGCCAACGGACTTTAAGTCCTTTGCTCATTACGTTTATCATTTCTACGACGGCGTTCCGACTTTCGGCGGCCTCATTTTCGGCATTATCGTCTTTGCGTTCAAAAAGACGATTACCGATTTGGGCGCGTATATTCTCATTGTCGGCATGATAGTGTTCGATGCGGTTATGATAGGTTTGTTCTTCTACAACTATCACACCGGCAAACTTACGCTTGAAGCAAGCAGTGAAAAGGTTTACGAGGATGTTCCCGCAGAAACGCCCGGCGAACAATCCACGCCATTCTCTGACGACGATCAACGCCAAAAGGCAATTTCGCTTTTGTTCGATCAAACGCCCTCGGTCTATCCGGAGTCGGCAGAGCCTTCAGGGCAAATTCATTTCGATTATGCGCCGCAATCGACCTACGACGCACCCAATCCTGCCAATCGCAGTCAGGCGGAGAGTATTTTGTTCGGCGATATTCCCGCGGAAGGCGACGACGGTGCAAAAACTACCTCGTTTTTCGACGGTCAACGCCCCGAGCCTCCCAAACGCAAGCAAACCTATTTTTCGGACGCCGACAATCCCTCAACAAATTCCGAGGAGGAGTTCGTGGTACGCGGATACTATGAGCAGCAAGCCGAACAGCAAGTAAATAATGCGGATGCCGCAGATACCGATCCTATTGACGTTGTGGTAAAACCCGACGTGCCGGAACGCGCCAAGACAGAATTTCAACCGGTCGATCAAGGCTATTGGCAACCGTCGTCAACTTCTCGCAAGTATTCGGATAATTCCGTAGACGTCGATGCGCCTGCTCCCAAACCGCAAAATTCCGCTTCGGATATTTTCGTAGACGATCAACCTTCCGGTGCGTCGTCAAAAGCGGTTGAGCCCAACCCTGCGGAAACCCGTCAACCTCAAACGGTTACTCCCGTGTCGCCGAGTCAGGAAACGCCCGTTTATGAAAAACAACCGGTTGTTGACTATTCGAGCGCATTTGATGACGAGCCTCAAGCGGTAGATCCGTCTGTCACACCCGAACCCGAGATTATCGAACCCGTTCAGGAAGTGGAAGCGGACGAAAACGAAATTGTTGCAGTTGAACACGAAGTGCCTGTCGACGGCGGCATGCAAGTGGCAATGAATTTTGTCAGCCGCAAGGAACTTAAAGATCAACAGTCCAAAATTCACCATTATCTTAAATACAACAAACCGCCCGTAGAGTTGCTGGACGACGTGACCATTCGAGAAGATCATGATGAGGCGGACAGAACGGCTGCGGCGCAAGCGATAATAGATAAGCTGGCGGTGTTCAACATCAAAATCGAAGTTGCCGATATCGTCGTCGGCCCTGCCGTAACAAGATATATGTTCAGGGTGTTGTCGCAAAAAACGCGTATGGGCGATTTTAAGCAGTATTCGGACGACATCAAGGCGTGCATCGAAGCCGCAGAAGATATCCGTATCGAAGCGCCCGTTCACGGAACCAACCTTGTCGGCATCGAAGTTGCAAACAAAACCAAGGCAAAAGTCGTGTTGCGTTCCTTGTTGGAATCCAAAACTTTCCAAAACGCCAAAGGTAATCTGGTGTTTGCAATCGGGCAGGAAATCACGGGTAAAGTCGTGTGCGAAGACTTGTCGGAAATGCCGCACCTTCTTATTGCAGGTACAACCGGTTCGGGTAAGAGCGTTTGCCTTAACTGCTTGATTGTCAGTATGATTTATCGCTACGGTCCGGAATATGTGCGTTTCCTTATGGTCGACCCGAAATACGTTGAACTTTCTCGCTATAACGGAATGCCGCATATGCTAACCACCGAAGCAATCACCAACGTGAACGACGCGCTTGCAGGAATGGACTACCTAATAAATGAGATGGATGCGCGTTATCAACTGTTCCGTTCCAGCGGAGTGGGTAACATTTCGGAATACAACGCTCGCGTAAATCCAAAATTGGCGCAAAAAATGCCGTATTTGGTATTCGTCGTGGACGAACTTGCCGACCTTATGGCAGCAAAGAAGAAGGAATTCGAAGGTAAACTGGGAAGGCTTGCTCAAAAATCAAGAGCGGCAGGCATCCACATTGTTTTGGCTACGCAACGTCCCGACGTTAATGTTATCACGGGTACAATCAAAGCTAACTTGCCTTGCCGTATGGCACTGAAAGTTGCCTCGCAGTACGATAGTAACACGATTATCGGCGGTGGCGGTGCGGAAAAATTGCTTGGTAGAGGCGACATGCTGTTTATGGGCGCAGGCTCGTCCGACCTTGAAAGAATTCAGGGTGCGTACATTTCCAACGACGAAATACGCAACTTGGTAGAATTTACTCGCACTCAAAACGAAGTCTACTACGATACGGCAATTTCCGACGAGATTTTCGTAT
>CAKRAM010000144.1 GCA_934294965.1 uncultured Clostridia bacterium | reverse complement strand
TGCGCAAAGGTTGCAGCGCTCAAGGACGGCGAAGTCGTTCTTTTGGAAAACACTCGTTTCGAAGCCGGCGAAGAAGGCCGCGACTTGGAATTTTGCAAAAGACTTGCGGCATTTGCCGATATCTACGTAAACGATGCGTTCGGCACGGCTCACCGCTCTCACGCAAGCACTGCTGCGATAGTGGAATACGGTCTTGTAAAAACGGCTGTTTGCGGATTCCTTATCGAAAAGGAACTTTCCGTTATGGCGGATGCGTTGGAGCATCCCGTTCATCCGTTCGTTGCCATTTTGGGCGGCGCAAAAGTTGCCGACAAGCTTAACGTAATTTCCAACCTGTTGGAAAAGTGTGATACGCTTATCATCGGCGGCGGCATGGCCTACACCTTTTTGAAGGCTCAAGGCTACGAAATCGGCAAATCTCTTTTGGACGAAGAAAAAATCGGCTACTGCAAAGATATGATTGCCAAAGCGCAAGCAGAAGATAAAAAGTTGTTGTTGCCGGTAGACTGCGTAACCATTGCGGAATTCCCCAATCCCATCGATGCACTCGTAGAAACGATAACGGTAGACGTGGACTCCATTCCTGCCGACCGCGAAGGTGCGGATATCGGTCCTAAAACCTGCAAACTGTTTGCCGAAGCAATCAAATCGGCAAAAACCGTCATTTGGAACGGTCCTATGGGCATTTTCGAAAATCCCGTTTTGGCAGTCGGTACAAACGAAGTGGCAAAAGCCATGGCGGAAAGTTCGGCAACCACGATCATAGGCGGCGGCGACTCGGCTGCGGCTGTTGCGCAACTCGGGTATGCGGACAAGATGAGCCACGTCAGCACCGGCGGCGGAGCCAGTTTGGAATTGTTCGAAGGTAAGGTGCTTCCGGGTATCGCTTGCCTCAACGATAAGGACTAGTCGTTTTGCGTGCGTTGCAAAATGCTTTATGGCAAATTGCAAGCTTCCAAACACACAACTAAACAAAATCAGAGGCATAACGATGAAGAACAAAATAATTGCAGGCAACTGGAAAATGAACAAAACACGCAAGGAAGCGACGGAACTTGTTTCCGCGCTTATCCCACTTGTAAAAGATACGGCAAACACCGTTGTTATTTGCGTTCCCTACACCGATTTGGACGTGGCGGTAAGTCTTACCAAAGGCACCAATATCCATGTGGGCGCACAGAACTGCCACTGGAAGGAAAGCGGAGCCTACACAGGCGAAGTTGCTCCCTCTATGCTTGCCGAAATCGGCGTGGAATACGTTGTAATAGGGCATAGCGAACGCCGCAGTTACTTTGGCGAAACCGATCAAACCGTGCTTATGCGCACAAAAGCGGCACTTGCGGCAGGGCTTAAACCCATAGTGTGCATAGGCGAAACCCTTTCCGAACGCCAAAGCGACAACATGGAAAGCGTTTTGCGTCGCCAAATCACCGAAGGTTTTAAAGATATTTCGGCGGACGAACTCAAAAACATCGTCGTTGCTTACGAACCCGTTTGGGCAATCGGCACAGGCGTAACCGCAACCGACGAACAGGCCAACGACGCAATCGGTTTCGCTCGCGGAGTATTTGCCGAAATTTACGGCAAGGAAGCGGCAAACGAACTGTACATTCAGTACGGCGGAAGCATGAACGACAAAAACGCGTCCGGGCTTCTTTCCATGCCGCAAATCGACGGCGGACTTATCGGCGGAGCAAGTTTGGTTGCCGAAAAATTCGCAGCGGTCGTTTTGGCGCATAAATAGGTAAAATTTGTATTGCATTCGCCAGGCGAGTTAATAACGCTCGTCGGGCAAGCGAATACGACGCGCTTTATTTGTCGTGTTCGACAAGGAGATAAATATGGACAAAAAAATCACGGCTCTGGTAATTATGGACGGATACGGACTATCCGCAAGCAAAAAAGGCAATGCAATCGGACCGGAGTGTTCTCCGTACGTGCATTACCTGCGAGATAACTATCCAAATTCCACTTTGGACGCCAGCGGTCTTGCCGTAGGCTTGCCCGAAGGACAAATGGGCAACAGCGAAGTGGGGCATCTTAATATCGGTGCCGGCAGAGTTGTATATCAGGAACTTACTCGTATCACCAAGTCGATTGCCGACGGCGACTTTTTCACCAATCCTGCATTTGTCGGTGCATGCGACTACGCCAAGGAACACAACGGCAAACTGCACGTTATGGGGCTTTTGTCAGACGGCGGCGTTCATTCCCACATCAACCATTTGTATGCGCTTATCGAACTTGCCAAGCAGCAAGGACTAAGCCAAGTGTACATTCATTGCTATATGGACGGGCGTGACGTTTCTCCCACAAGCGGCGTAGGTTTCGTGCATGCGTTGCAGGATAAAATCGACGAATTGCAGTTTGGTAAAATTGCCACCGTTTGCGGAAGATATTACGCAATGGATCGCGACAATCGTTGGGACAGAGTGGAAAAAGCCTACGATATGTTGGCTCTCGGTAAGGGCGAAAGAACTTGCGTAGATCCTGCCGACGCATTGGGGTTCAGTTATGCCGAAGGCGTCACGGACGAGTTTGTCGTTCCCACGGTTGTAACCGAGGACGGCGCTCCCGTTGCAACAATCGAAAACGGCGATGCGGTGATTTTCTTCAACTTCCGTCCCGACCGCGCAAGGGAAATCACGCGCGCGTTTACTCAAAACGGCTTTAACGGCTTCGACCTGAAAGGCAAAGCAAGAAAAGTGCATTGGGTATGTATGACGCAGTACGACGAAAAGTTCGAGGGCGTAGACGTGGCGTATCGTCCGGAATCCTACGTCAACACTTTGGGCGAGTATCTTGCCAAGTGCGGAAAAACGCAACTGCGCATTGCCGAAACGGAAAAGTACGCACACGTAACGTTTTTCTTCAACGGCGGAGTGGAAGCACCCAACGAAAACGAAACCAGAGTGCTTATCAATTCCCCCAAGGTTGCCACTTACGACTTGCAACCGGAAATGAGTGCCAACGAAGTATGCTCCCGCGCCATAACGGAAATAGAAAAAGGTAAATACGACGTTATGATTTTGAACTTTGCCAACTGCGATATGGTTGGACATACGGGAGTTATTCCCGCAACCGAAAAGGCAGTAAAAACCGTGGACGATTGCGTTCGAAGACTGGTGGAGTGCATCCTTCAAAACGGAGGTAGAGTGTTTGTCACCGCCGACCACGGCAACGCCGAAAAAATGCTTGCCGACGACGGTTCTCCTTTTACCGCGCACACGACCAACAAAGTTCCGTTCATTTTGGTGGACGGCAAACTTCGCGAAAAGGTTACGTTGGAAGACGGCGCGTTGTGCGACATTGCTCCCACAATGCTGTCGGTTATGGGCTTGCCCGTTCCGGAAGAAATGACGGGAAAAGTGCTTGTAAAAGAAAAATAAGTAAATTTTTGCCGCAAAGGGTAGTTTCTCTTTGCGGCAATTTGTTTGCGCGGACAAATTGTGCTAAACGTATACATATGAAGTAGGTCTTTTTGCCTGTCTACAAAATCTTTCAAACACTTTCGTGCTTATTGTTTTTGCCTTATATGGTATGTCAAATCGTCGGTTTTCCTTAAAAAAATGCCGCTCACGCTTTCAATTAAACTTCAAATATTGTTATCCGATATAATTAAATAATTTTTATCCAAAAAAAGTTGCAAAAACACAAACACTGTGCTATACTACAT
>CAKRAM010000143.1 GCA_934294965.1 uncultured Clostridia bacterium | reverse complement strand
AACGACTTTTTGCTCCAACGGACCTATGTTTTTGTGAGTTTTGATTTCCACAACCAAATTCACTCCGTTTGCCGCCTGCAAAAATTCCTCAAAAGTGGGGATTTTGCAATCCGTGTCGATTAGCCGCATTTGGCGGAGTTCGTCAAAAGTGTAGTCGACAAGTAAGCCGTCTTTGCCTGTCATGCGTTTAAGCGTGTCGTCGTGGAATACCATCAAAACGCCGTCCTTGCTTTGCTGAACGTCCATTTCTATGGCAAAACCGTTTTCGGAGGCTTTTTCAAATGCCGGGATGCTGTTTTCCGGCACGGTGACGTTGTCGAACAAACCTCTGTGGGCAACGTAAACGTCGGTAAGCCATTTGTATTTTTCGTTTATCATATTTTCACCTTCAAAAGCCTTGCGCAAATAGGGCATTTGCTTGCCGTCAAATTTCATTATTGACGCGCAAATCGGCTCATTATTTATGCATAATAATTTTATTATATAGCACGACTATTAAAATTGCAATGTTTTCCTTGCAAAAAGACGGAAAACGCCCGTAACATTCTAGACAAAAAACGCAAATTTTAGTATAATCTAAAAAAAACAGTACGCGGAGAATCGCATGTCTAAAAACAATACTCGCAATTTTTGTATAATTGCTCACATCGACCACGGCAAAAGCACCCTTGCCGACCGCCTTATGGAATACACGGGGCAGGTGGCCAAGCGCGATATGGAAAATCAGTTGCTGGATTCGATGGATATAGAACGCGAACGCGGCATAACCATCAAGTTGACGCCCGTTCGTATGACTTATACTAAGGGCGGAGTGGACTACGAACTTAACCTGATCGACACTCCCGGTCACGTGGACTTCAACTACGAAGTATCCCGTTCGCTTGCCGCATGCGAAGGCGCTCTATTGGTGGTGGACGCGTCGCAAGGAGTGGAGGCTCAAACGCTTGCCAACTGCTATTTGGCGCTGGAAAACGACTTGGAAATTATTCCGGTAATCAACAAAATCGATTTGCCTTCGGCGGATATCGATGGCGCAAAAAAGGAAATTGAGGACGCGATCGGCTTGGACACTTCCTCTGCGCCGCTGGTTTCGGCAAAAGAAGGTTTGAACATCAAAGACGTTTTGGACGCCGTCGTGGATTTGGTTCCTCCTCCGAAAGGCGACGAAACCGCGCCCCTTCAAGCGTTGATTTTCGACTGCCAGTACGATAACTACAAGGGCGTTATCATTTTCACGCGCATAATGCAGGGCAGTGTGAAAGTGGGTAGCAAAATAAAGATGTTCGAAACTCCCGGCAAAACATTCGACGTTACCGAAGTGGGAATTTTTGCTCCGAGCATGCAGCCGGTTGCCGAACTTACCGCAGGCGACGTCGGCTACGTTTGCGCCAGCATCAAAACCGTTTCGGACACAAAAGTGGGCGACACCATAACCGAAGCCGACCGCCCGTGCGCAAGCCAACTAAAGGGCTACAAGGAAGTAAAACCTATGGTCTTTTGCGGCATTTTCCCCGCCGACGGTAGCAAGTACAACGACCTTAAAGACGCATTGGAAAAACTCAAACTCAACGACGCGGCATTGTCCTACGAACCGGACACGTCGGTAGCATTGGGCTTCGGTTTCCGTTGTGGATTTTTGGGGCTGCTTCATATGGAAATCATTCAAGAACGCTTGGAGCGTGAGTTCGATTTGGACTTGGTAACCACCGCGCCCAGCGTAGTTTACAAAGTTTTCACCACACAAGGCGAAGAACTGATGATAGATAACCCTACAAAACTTCCGCCCGTAACGGCAATAGAGCATATCGAAGAACCCATAGTTTCGGCAGAGGTGTTTTGCCCGCCTGAGTACGTCGGCGACGTTATGGGGCTGTGCCAGGATAAACGCGGCACGTTTATCGATATGACCTATCTGGACACAAAGCGCGTCAAATTGACTTACGACATTCCGCTTAACGAAATCATCTATAACTTTTTCGACACGCTAAAATCTCGCACACGCGGATACGCAAGTTTGGACTATGAACTTAAAGGCTACGTTACGGGCAAACTCGTCCGCATGGATATGCTGCTTAACGGCGAGGTATGCGATGCACTCTCCATCATCGTCAACGAGGAAAGGGCATACGCTCGAGGCAGACAGATTGCCGAAAAACTTAAAGACGCAATCCCTCGCCAAATGTTCGAAATTCCCATTCAGGCGGCAATCGGCAACAAAATTATTGCGCGCGAAACGGTAAAAGCACTCCGCAAAGACGTTTTGGCAAAGTGCTACGGAGGCGATATCACCCGCAAAAAGAAGTTGCTGGAAAAGCAAAAAGAGGGCAAAAAACGTATGCGTCAAGTCGGTTCGGTAAGCGTTCCCAGCGAAGCATTCATGTCCATTTTGAAGATAGACGAGTAGTGTAAACGCAGCCTGCATTTGTGTGGGAATTGTGTAATTTCGGAAGCCTCAATTTGCTTTGAAACCGACTTGTGGCGCACAATTATTGTTATCGATTAGGCAATTTTTGTGTCGCTGCTTGGGAGTGTCGGTTTACCCGAGGCAGGTTGTACTATTGACAATCATGTTGTAAAACTCAACACTCGGAAAGCATTATAAGCGCAGTCGTGCATTCAATTTGCAACAACGCTTTGAAAGCAGTCGTGTGGTTTTGGGTATTTGAAAGCAGTTTTGTGATAGAAAGCAAAAAAAGTATGATTTAGTGTTTGCCCCTTGTCTTGCGTGTTTTGCGACAATTACTTGACCGTGAGCGATTCGTCCAAAAACGCGTAAAGTTACGCAAAAATGGGCGAATTGTATCAGAAATCGCACAAAAACAAAATACTATTACACGCATAATAGTTTATTATGAGCAATTTGCAATTCGTGTTGATTGTGGCAAACATGTTTTTTGAGCATTTGTACAAACAATTTCCTGTCGATAAATTTGTACAAACGTTCTCCTGTCGATAAAGTCGTTAATTGTGTTCGATCGATTGCACGCAAGACCGTCGTTATGCGCAAAGATATTTTGCCACAATAGTCGCAATCGGAAAAGCGAGTTCAAATTTTTGTTGTGTCTACGAATCCCACACTCCTGCTTTAGGCGGCGAAGTGATACAAATTACCATGGTGGGCTATGAATAATTATCCTGCAATTTACGTTCACGTTCCGTTTTGCAAAGCGCGGTGCAAGTACTGCGCTTTTTCTTCGTGCGTAAATTCCGATTTGATTTCGGCATACCTCACTCGTTTGGAGCAGGAAATCGCTTCGGCAAAGCTAGGCGGCGATAACAAAATTTCCACCATATTTTTGGGAGGCGGCACTCCGTCGGTTTTGGGCGTCCAAAATATAAGTCGCATTTTTTCCGCTCTCAAAAACAAGTTCGATTTGTCCGCCGTTTCTGAAATTACGTTGGAGTGCAATCCGGAAAGTGTTTCCGCCGAATTGTTCGATGCGCTGGTAAACGTCGGTGTCAATCGTGTCAGTTTCGGTTTGCAAAGCGTAAACGACGGCACCCTGAAAGCCATCGGTCGACTTCACGATTTTGACGTTTTTTTGTCGGCTTTGGACACTTGCCGCAAACACGGCATAACCAACGTCAACGCCGATTTGATTTTAGGCTTGCCGGAAAGTTCAGCGGACTTTTGTCACTCGGTGGATGTGGTGAGCACTTTGCCGCTTACGCACGTTTCGGTGTACGCGCTGGAAGTTCACCCGGACACGCCGTTTGCCGACTACTGCCAAACGCATTTTCCGCACACCGAGGACGAACTTGCCGATTTGTACGACTACGCCTGCGCCAAACTTTCCACAAGCGGATTCACCCGGTACGAAATTTCCAATTTTGCAAAAAGCGGCTACGCCTGCCGCCATAATCTCAACTACTGGCAGGAAGGCAGGTACTACGGTTTCGGACCGTCTGCGAGCGGTTTTGTGGGCAACGTGCGGTATCGAAACGTGTACGACGTTTCAACCTATGTTTCGTCGTTTAATACTGTGGAGCAATCGGAAATTATTTCCGCTCGCGACGAACAAAGCGAATTTGTCATGCTGTCGTTGCGCCTTTCGGGCGGCTTTTCTTTGAGCCGTTTTTACGAGCGTTTCGGCGTGGACTTTTTCTCCCGTTTTCCGCAGGCAACAAGATTGGCTAATCTCGGAATGTTATCGTTTAACGGTGACGTGGTGCGTATTCCCGACGACAAAATTTACGTTTGCAACTCAATTCTTGCCGACTTGGTGGACTTTGATGAGGAAAATCCTTAGATGGTTGCCACAGCGTAAAACACTGTGTGCCGTCGTACCGATAGTAACTGATGTATTTGGACTGATTGTTGCTTATTTTTTGCGGTTGGTTAACGGGCAGTAGCAACAGCGTTTGAACCCGTTTTAACGCTTTCACGACTATTTAGGCTTTGCTCTACGCCCTTCATGTACGCCCGCGGTACGCGTTCGGTTGCTTGCCTCGCATAAACAAGCCGTAAAATCAGCGTTAGCCGTGAAGGCGTTAAAATACCTCGTGCCGCCCGAGTTAAATAAAGTGGTGGAATTGTTAATTTTGAACTACTACCGATAGCAATCGATGTATTTTGACGGAGTTGCTACATACTTTTGCGGTGGGAGCAAACGCAATTGCTACTGCCTAGGCAGTCACGCTTTGAACTTTCGTGGCTAAGTCCGCACCCAAGTGCCGCAGTTTATTGCGCAATCAGCGTATTTTTTCAATTTGTTGCCTTTTCTCGTTTGTTTTCTAATTTAATATTTATTATTTATTATCCGCCCAAATCATTGCAAAAAATGCACAATGATGCTAAAATGCTACTATGGCTCAATATGAACAAAACTCAATATTTCAACAGGAAAAACTTACCAACGTGCCTTTGGCGGAGCGTATGCGTCCGCACGTTTTGTCGGAGTTTATCGGGCAATCGCACATTATTTACGACGGCTCGCTTTTGTGTCGTGCAATAAAGGCGGATAGGCTTGGCAGTTGCATTTTCTGGGGCGCACCGGGAACGGGCAAAACCTCGCTTGCCAACATCATTGCCAACACGACGGGCAGCCATTTTGAAAAGTTGAACGCCGTCAGCAGCGGTGTTGCCGACGCAAAAAAAATCATCGACGAAGCCACAAAGCGTTTCAACGCCTACGGGCAAAAAACCTATCTTCTTTTGGACGAGTGCCACCGTTGGAGCAAGGCTCAAAGCGACTGTGTTTTGCCTGCAATCGAAAAGGGCTACATAACCTTTATCGGCTCAACAACGGAAAACCCATATGTGGCAATGACAAGGGCAATCGTTTCTCGCTGCCGCGTGTTCGAGTTTAAGCCTCTCACCACAAGCGACATAGTCAAGGGCGTAAAACTTGCCGTCAAAAAGGACGCGGTTTTGTGCCGTCAGCAGGTAATTTTGGACGACGATGCCGCCGTCTACATTGCCGAAACGGCAGCCGGAGATTTGCGCTCGGCGTACAACGCGCTGGAACTTGCCGTTCTTACCACAGATGTGGATTCAAGCGGTTCAATTCACGTAACCAAAACCGTAGCGGCGCAATCCATGCAAAAAAAGGCACTCTCGGTGGATACGGGAATGTACTACGATATGATAAGCGCGTTTATCAAAAGCATGCGCGGAAGCG
>CAKRAM010000142.1 GCA_934294965.1 uncultured Clostridia bacterium | reverse complement strand
TCGTATGCCTGACCAGAAACATGTATACGATTTACGGACATTGCGCAAATGCGAGCGCAATGTCCGTTTCTTTTATATATGAATTATACTTTTAAGTGCAACGGTAATTTTAACTGCAAAACTGTTTTGACTAAAACTTTCCCCTTGTCTTTTTTTTGTCGATAGTGTACAATAATATATACGTACGTGTTGCGGGCGCTTGTCAGGCAACGCCGCAACAAAACCTTTGGAGGAATTTATTCTATGGCGACACAGTCCCTAATGCTTATCGACGGCAACAGCATTGTCAACCGTGCGTTTTTTGCGCTTCCTATGCTCAACGACAGGCAAGGGCACAACGTCAACGCGGTGTTTGGCTTCGTCAACATTTTGCTGAAAGCGCTCAACGCCTACAAGCCGGATAAACTTATCGTCGCGTTCGATAAGCACGGGCATAACTTCCGCAAGGACATTTACCCCGACTACAAGGCAAACCGTCACGGCATGCCGGACGATCTTGCCGCCCAAATGCCCGTGTTGCACGAACTTTTGGAAAAACTGCACGTCTCCGTGGTGGAAAAAGCCGGCATAGAGGCGGACGACATCATCGGCACGATAAGCAAATCTTTCGGAGGCAACACCTATGTGCTTTCCGGCGATAGAGATATGTTGCAACTCGTCAGCGACAATGTTACGGTGATACTAACCAAAAAGGGCGTATCCGAAGTGGAAAAGGTGGATAGCCAAAACATAAAGGAATTGTACGGACTTTCGGCAAGTCAAATTGTGGACTACAAAGCGCTTCGCGGCGACACGTCGGACAATATTCCCGGTGTAAAAGGCATAGGAGAAAAAACAGCCACGTCCTTGCTTGCGGAGTATGGCAACTTGGACGAGCTTTATCGCAACGCGGACAAACTTAAAGGCGCGCTAAAAACAAAAATAGTGGAAGGCAAGGAGATGGCGTACGTCAGCCGCACTTTGGCAACAATCGTAACAAACGCCGACGTCGAGTTCGATTTGGACAACTGCCCTCTCCCCGTGGAAACAAGCCAAGCCAAGCAAATGCTAACCGAATTGCAGTTTACGTCGGTGATAGGCAAAATGAACTTCGATGGCGTGCAAACAATCACGCAGGCATCGGCAACAACCCAACAGGTTGCCACTCTCGCCGCGCTTGAACAAGTGGTGGAAGATTGCAAAAACAGCCCGTATTTTGCCTTTCATTTGGACGGCGAAACGCCCTATTTGTGTCACGACGCTTCCGTGCAGTACAAGGTTGTAACTTCGGACAGTTTCTTGGACGAATTGACCTTCGGCGCGGCAATGGAGTGTATTGCGCCGCTGTTGGAGAGCCAAACGCCCAAAGCCGTGTTCGACGTAAAAAGCCTAAGGCACGTTTTGTCCTCCTTCGGGGCGGATATTGCCGCCGTGGAGTACGACGTCAGCATCATGCAGTACCTGACGGACTTCCGTGCCAGCAAGGATGCCGTGTCGTTTGCCGCCGCTTTCGGCTATGACGAATCGACTGCCTGCGTTGCAATTTTCGTTGCCGTGCCAAAACTTTCGGCAAAGTTGGAGGAACTCAACTGCCAAAGTTTGTACACGGAAGTGGAACTTCCGCTTGCCGATTTGCTTTATCGCATGGAGTGCGAGGGAGTAAAGGTGGATATGCAACGGCTTGCAGAGATGTCCGCCGACCTTTCTCAAAAGGCAACCGAACTTACAGAAAGTATCTATGACCTTGCCGGCGAAACGTTCAACCTGAACAGCACCAAACAACTTAACTACGTCCTGTTCGAAAAGTTGTCTCTTCCGCACGGCAAAAAAACGCAGCGCGGCTATGCAACCGACAGCGAAGCGTTGGAGTTTTTGTCCGACAAGCACCCCATAGCGCAAAAACTGTTGGAGTGGCGCAAGGTTACCAAACTTTTGAACACCTACGTAGACGGCTTAAAACCGCTGGTCAAAAACGGACTGGTGCATACCACGTTCAACCAAACGCTAACTACCACAGGGCGACTTTCCAGCAGCGATCCCAATCTTCAAAATATCCCCGTACGGGACGAAGTCGGCAGGGAAATTCGCAAACTGTTTTTGCCCAAGTACGGCGTGTTTGTGGGGGCGGACTACTCTCAAATAGAACTTCGTCTGCTTGCCGCAATAAGCCAAGATAAAAACCTGCTGGATTGTTTTATAGAGGGTAAGGATATCCACGCAATGGTGGCGGCGGAACTGATGGGCGTGCCTGTGGAAATGGTCAATCACGATATGCGCCGCATGGCAAAAGCCGTAAACTTTGGCATAATCTACGGCATAAGCGATTTTGGCTTATCTCACAACACCAACGTTTCCATGTCGCAAGCCAAGCAGTACATTCAAAAGTACTTCGAGCGTTTCCCCACGATAAAAGGCTATTTGGACGGCTCGGTGCAATTTGCCAAGCAGCACGGCTACGTGGAAACACTTTTTAACCGAAGACGGTACATTCCGGAAATAAATTCCTCCAACTACAACGTTCGCAACTTCGGCGTGCGCGCCGCAATGAACATGCCCCTTCAAGGCACGGCGGCGGACGTGATGAAAATCGCCATGTTAAAAGTGGACAAAGCACTGCAAAACGCAGGGCTGAAAAGCAAAATAGTGTTGCAAGTCCACGACGAACTGATTGTGGATTGCTATCCCGAGGAGGCGGAAAAAGTCAAAGCCATCGTAAAGGCGGAGATGGAAAACGCCGTAAGTTTGGCTTGTCCGCTAACTGCCGAAACCGAGGAGGGGGCGTCGCTTTATGAAGCATAAAGTTATTGCCGTAACGGGAAAAATCGGCAGCGGCAAGTCCA
>CAKRAM010000141.1 GCA_934294965.1 uncultured Clostridia bacterium | reverse complement strand
AGAGCATAGAAAACGAAATGCTTGGGGGCTTTGAGGAATCGCTGAAATATATCCGGTCGCTTGATGTTACATCGCTGATGAACGCCATCTATGAGATGATAGAGCGCAACGACAATGCCTGTCGTGTGCTGGTATTTCACGGAGGCGACCAAAAAATCCTCGGCAAAATGATAGACATTGCGCGAGAAAAAAGCATCGATTATTGGCGCGGAGAGATGAAGCGTGCCACCGAGGCAGAGTTGGATATGCTCTATATCCATCTTTCAAACGGGTTGCTTCATGTTGTGGTGGACGGATACGGCAAATACAGCCGCGAGGAACTGTCGGAATTCATCAATAAAATTGTCGGGAGTACTCTGCGGTTGGTTCGGTAAGTAAAAAAGAGGCGTGTTTTTGGAAGAGGAAAATAACACGACTTGTCGCCGCGTTTATGGCGTCAATATGCCCGTTTCTTTTAGGTTGTGCGATGACCGATGCACCGGAAAAACCGACGAAAAAGGAAACGCTTGTTACTTTGAAATGACATTTTGTTTCTTTTATTGTATGGTTGCATTCATGGTATTTCATTACGACGTCCTGGAATTTCCGTGTATATATTTTAGGCGGCATTTTTGCCCTCCTTGTAAGATGCTTTGAATATTATAGCATATAATCAAATTCAATTTACGCGGACATAAACCTGTGAGCGCATCTTTTTTGTGCGGACATTAAAAATTCGGTTCTTGCGAAAATGTGTCTTGAAAAATCGCGAAAAGCTCAGAAAACCCTTATATAACAAGGGAGAGTAGTTTTTTCGTCAGGCATCTGAATTGCTCCATTACGCCATTAAAAAACCATTTGCAAACGCAAGTGTTTTTTTGTTGTTACAATAAAACCACCGGCATAGCCGAGGGTTTCTTATTTGTGCGAAGTTGCCTTTGTTTTGCTTGCCTAGCCGCCTTACACAAACGGCAAAATCGGCAAAAAACGTTTACCTGTTAGGATAGATGTGCATTTTGCTTTTTGAGGGGAGAATTTGGAACTTCAACGGCGAAAAATGCTTACTTGCGTTCGCTATTGAACTTATATTTGTATAAAATACACGATAACATTGACTTCAAAATTGCGAAGTTATATAATATTACCGAAAAAAAGAGCATCTATCATAACAATACATAACACATGTATAAATTTCAGTTGCATTTTTGTAAGTATCAGTCAAAACAAAGGAGACTAGACTATGAAAAAATTTACGCTTGCGTTGCTATGTGTAATTTTTTTGCTGTCGGCAACATTGGGATTTGTTGCCTGCACGGAAGAACACAAACATACGTTCACGGAAGAAAAGGCGGAGCCGCAATACTTCGCTGCGGAAGCGACTTGCACTGCGCCTGCAAAGTACTACTACAGTTGCACCTGTGGCGAAAAGGGAACGGAAACGTTTGCAAGCGGCAACGCTTTGGGGCATAGGTATTCAACGGATTGGTCGCACAACCAAACCGAGCATTGGCACGCTGCAACATGCGGACACGACGTGGAAAAGGACCGCGCCGCGCACACTTTTGACGAAAACAAAAAATGCACCGAATGTGGCTACGTAAAAACCAAACCGCTTGGCTTGGAACTGCAATCGTCGGTGTTTGACATTGATCTTGCAACAAAAACGGCATACCTTAAAGTTGCAAACGCCGTTACCGACTACGACTTCATCGACAAATTTGCCGTTGCCGATGGTGCAAGGTTCGACGTTTGCACCGATAAACAGTGCAACAACAAAATTGCAAGCAAGCGAACGGATTTGATTGTAGGCAACAACGTATTTTACATTCTTGTAACCAACGGCAACGACGTGGCAAGTTACACGGTTACGCTCCGCCGTAGACCTATTTACACCGTTACGTTCAACGCAAACGGCGGCACAGCGGTAGAAACACAACAAGTGGAAGAAGACGGTTTTGCAACCGCGCCCACAACAACTAGAAAAGGCTACGAATTTATGGCGTGGGATTACAACTTTTCCTCTCCTGTTTTGCGAGAAGAAGTAGTTACCGCAAGTTGGCAGATAATAGTGTACAACATTACATATGATCTCACTGTCCCTTCCGATTCGGCAAGTCAGGATGTTGTCAACTCGTCCAATCCCACAACGTATACGGTGGAAGACGAAATTACGTTTGCCGCATTAAGCAGAGTCGGTTACGTATTCAATGGTTGGAACACTGCGGCAATTGAAAAAGGAACCATAGGCGTCAAAAATATTGTTGCAAGTTGGACGGCAATCGATGATAAAATTGTATACAATTTTGGTGATGCTTCTTCGGCAAGCAAAGTAACAAACAATGCATCAAATCCTGCAACTTACACAATAGAAGACGAAATTGCAATGTTTGGCGAACCTACAAGAGCCGGTTATACGTTTACGGGTTGGGATAAAGGCATTGCCAAAGGCACAACGGAAACTCAAACGGTTACCGCAAGTTGGCAAATAATAGTGTATAACATTACATACGATCTCAATGTCCTTTCCGATTCGGCAAGTCAGGATGTTGTCAACTCGTCCAATCCCACAACGTATACTGTGGAAGACGAAATTACGTTTGCCGCATTAAGCAGAGTCGGTTACGTATTCAATGGTTGGCGCACTGCAGCCATTGAAAAAGGAACCATAGGCGACAAAAATATTGTTGCAAGTTGGACGGCAATCGATTATAAAATCGTATACAATTTGGGTGATGCTTCTTCGGCAAGCAAAGCAACAAACAATGCATCAAATCCTGCGACTTACACAATAGAAGACGAAATTGCAATGTTTGGCGAACCTACAAGAGCCGGTTATACGTTTACGGGTTGGGATAAAGGCATCGCCAAAGGCACAACGGAAACTCAAACGGTTACTGCAAGTTGGCAAATAATAGTGTACAACGTATCATACCAATTGAACGGTGGAGAAGTTGTTGGCGGAAATCCTACAAACTACACGGTAGAAGAAGAAAAAGTCGTTCTTTCACTGCCGTTTATGACAGGATACACAGGCGCATGGAATAACGACGGCAAAATAGAAAAAGGTACTACCGGCGATATTACTTTTTTGGCAATTTATACTCCGCATGTCAAGTTGTCCTATGACGGCTCGACGGTTATGGGGCTTCGGAATACTTCTATCAAAGATCTGGTCATACTTTCGGAATACAACGGAATATCTGTGAGCCGAATAGGCGACAGAGCCTTTAGAAATTGCAGCGATTTGACAAGCATAACAATCCCCAACAGCGTCACAGATATAGGCGATTCTGCGTTCGATGGTTGCAGCAGCTTGACAAGCATAGAAGTTGCTGTAGGCAATGCTAAATACCACAGCCAGGGGAATTGTATTATAGAAACCGCAAGCAAAACATTGATTTTGGGTTGCAAAAACAGTGTGATACCTGTAGACGGAAGCGTCACGAAGATAGGCTATTCTGCGTTCTGGGGTTGCAGCGGATTGACAAGCATAACAATCCCCAACAGCGTCACGTCGATAAGCTATTCTGCGTTCAGTGGTTGCAGTGGCTTGACGAGCATAGAAGTTACTGCAGGCAATGCTAAATACCACAGCCCAGGGACTTGTATTATAGAAACCAAAAACAAAACATTGATTCTTGGTTGCAAAAACAGTGTGATACCTGTAGACGGAAGCGTCACGTCGATAGGCTATTCTGCGTTCCGTGGTTGCAGTGGCTTGACGAGCATAACCATACCGAACGGCGTCACATTGATAGGAGATTCTGCGTTCCTGCATTGCAGCGGCTTGACAAGTATAACAATCCCTGATAGCGTCACGTCGATATGTGATAGGGCGTTCAGTGGTTGCAGCGGCTTGACAAACATAACAATTGGTAACAGCGTCACGTCGATAGGCAATTCTGCGTTCAGTGGTTGCAGCGGCTTGGCAAGTATAACAATACCGAACGGCGTCACGTCGATAGGCGATGCTGCGTTCCTGCATTGCAGTGGCTTGACAAGCATAAAAATTCCGGATAGCGTTACGTCGAGAGGCGATTTTGCGTTCAATGGTTGCAGCGGCTTGACAAGTATAACAATTACGGATAGCGTTACCTCGATAGGCAATTCTGCGTTCTGGGGTTGCAGCGGCTTGACAAGCATAACAATCCCCAACAGCGTCACGGCTATAGGTGATTTTGCGTTCCGTGGTTGCAGCGGCTTGACAAGCATAGAAGTTGCTGTAGGCAATGCTAAATACCACAGCCAGGGGAATTGTATTATCGAAACCGCAAGCAAAACATTGATTTTGGGTTGCAAAAACAGTGTGATACCTGTAGACGGAAGCGTCACGTCGATAGGCGATTCTGCGTTCTGGGGTTGCAGCGGCTTGACAAGTATAACAATTCCGGATAGCGTTACGTCGATAGGCGAAATGGCGTTCGATATTTGCATTAGGTTGACAAGTGTAACAATCGGCAGTGGTGTTACCTCAATAGGCGATAGGGCGTTCTGGGGTTGCAGCGGCTTGACAACAATCAAGTACAACGGCACGAAAGCGCAATGGAATGCTATTTCTAAGGGAAGCGATTGGAACATGGCTACCGGCGAGTACACAATTCACTGCACCGACGGTGATATTGCAAAGTAATTACAACTAAATTCTTCCAAGGGCGGCACGCCCTCCCTTGGAAAACGATAATAAAAAATACGACTATTTTAGAAAAGTATATAATTACAAAAGGCGTTGTGATATGAAAAGAGAAATTATAAATTATTCGAAAGCCCAATGTCCGGATTCAATATTTGGAGAAATTCAGTACAAGAATCATTCATGGGCTTGGATTTCTTTTGATAGAGCAAGAGCAACTATGCTAAAAAAGAGCGTACATGGAGATAATGTTCCTCGTGATGATTTAAGTCATGGTTCTTCAAGCAATCCAATTGTCATTTTGGTCCTTGAAAGCCCACATAGTGCTGAATATGAGAATAATACTCCCTGCGCGGCAAACGGAACAAGTGGAAAGAATATCGCAGATCATTTGTGCGATATCTTTAACAATCATGGTAACTTTAAAAACAGTTCATCGATATTACAACAGTTTCTTGATCGCAATCAGGAGAATACTATTGATGTTTGGGTGGTAAATTCCGTGCGATATCAATGTTCAATGGGTATAACACCTATTTGTCATATTATAAAAGAAATAAACTGGATTGACGAATGGTGTGAGCGAAAGACTGATTTTCAAGATCGTATAAAGACATTTCTATGCGATAGGGGCGATTTCGTCGTTATTAATTTTTGCACAAAAGGTAAATGTATTCCCATGAAAGAAATCGTTGAGGAGTGCTTGATTTCTCAACCTAACATAAAAGTGCATTACTGCAAAGGACCTCATCCTTCTTCTTGGATAAATTCGGCAGAGATCGTATAATATTTGCAAACGAAAAGATCCGCAGGCATAGACTTTTGATGAAGCGGATGTTTACAAATATCGGCACTCCCGCCCCATAATTCCCCACAACCAACTCCAAAACCATCGGCTACGGTCGGTGGTTTTTGTTTTGTCAAGACGGCAAAGCGGGCAGGTCGGCGGTTATCCTCAAAAAACGTTTCCCGCTTCGGTTCGCTATTGTTTGCAATGCGGGCGGAGGTTTGGCTTTGGGTGGCGTTTGGCGGCGATATTGTCAATATCGCTTGACAAAAATGCGTTTACAGGGTAAAACATAGTCGAAAATCTCAACGGAGGAATGTTTATTATGGCAAAATCTTCTAGCAAAGTTACAAACAATATGGTTTACGCATTGCTGTACGTTATCGTCGGCATTTTGTTTATCGTGTTTAAGTCCGGCATGCTAAATTGGCTCATGACGATAATCGGTGTGGTGTTCATTGCCTTGGGCGTGTACGACATCATCAAAAAGAAAATAACCAACGGCATAATCGAGGCGGCAATCGGCGTGGTGGTTATCGTCGGCGGCTGGGTGTTTGTGGAAATCGTTCTTATCGTGTTCGGCGCGCTGCTTATCGTCAAGGGCGCAACCGACCTTATCTCCCTGTTTAAGGGCAGCAAGAACGTCGTGTCCATCATCGTTGCAATTCTCACAATAGCTTTGGGCGTGTTGCTTATCGTAAGCAAGTGGGTGGCACTGGATTGGATGTTCATAGTAATCGGCATAGTGTTCATCGTCGAAGGCGCGTTTTCTCTTTTCCCGGAACTTAAAAAATAACAAAAAAACACAAATTTCCAAAAACAGTCCGATGCGGCAATCGTCCGCCTTGGGCTGTTTTTTTTTGTTTTCAAGCCAAACCGTGGTGGAGGTTTTTGCGTGGCAAATGCCGATTTGCCGCAAAAATAGTTGGCAATATGGCACAAAACTCGATTGTTTACAATTTTATTACAAGTTGTTGCGTAAGTTTGATACTTTTTTCGGTTATTATGGCGTTGAAGAACGATACAAGGCTTTGCACGCAAAAGGCGGCAGGGCGTATCGACGTCGGCATATATTCGACAAAACCGCCGCCGACAAAAGGAGATAATAATGAAGAAACTTGCAAAAATTTTGGCTATATGCCTTTGCTTAACCGTGTGTGCAACAACCACCGCATGCCTCATCGGTTGCGGAAGTGCCGACCAAACGGTAACCGTTTCCGGTTCGTCCTCGGTCACCCCGATAATGGAAAAACTTGCCGCCGAGTACGAAAAAACTCACAACGTGCGTATCGTAATCAACATGTCCTCCTCCGGCGCGGGCATCAGCGACACGCAAAACGGACTTAACGACTTCGGTATGTCTTCCAGATTGCTAAAAGACACCGAAAGCGGCGTTGCCGGCAAAATTTTGTGCAAGGACGGCATTGCGCTTATCGTAAACAAAAACTGCGCGGTAACCAACGTCACCAAAACTGCCGTTCACGATTTGTTTGCCCAAGGCACTGCAATCGAGGGTACGACAATCACCGCAGGCATTGGCAGAGACGCTTCCAGCGGAACGCGCTCGGCGTTTGACGAATTGCTTAAAATAGAAGGCGGCTACCACAAGTCGGCAGCCACTCTTGCCGAAACCGGCAACGTTATCGAAGCCATTCAAGGCTCGGAAAACAGTTTGGGCTACATTTCTTTCGGCAGTTTGAACGATTTTGTAAAAGCCGTAAGTTTGGATGGTGTGGTTTGCTCGATAGAAAACATCGTAAACGGAACGTACGCGTTGCAACGTCCATTTGTAATCGTGCTTAAGCAAGGCGCTCAACTTTCCGAAGCGGCACAAGGCTTTTACGATTTTATCATGAGCGACGCCGCGCAGGAAATAATTTCCGCGGCAGGGTACGTTTCGGTAAAATAGTATGACTGCAAAAAACAAAAAATCGGTATTAAATGCAGAAATCGTCGCAAAAGGCAGCTTTGCCTTTCTTGCGACCTTTTCCGTGCTTGCGGTATTTACGATAATCGGCTACGTTTTGTACTCCGCAATCCCCGCGTTCCGTCACACCGGCGTTCTAAAATTTATTTTCGGCTCGGAGTGGTCGGCAAAGTCGCAGGTGTTCGGCATTTGGAAAATGATCGTCGGCACATTCGTTTTGACCGTTTGCTCGGTTGCCTTTGGCGGCACTCTTGCCGTTTTTACAGCCGTGTGGCTGGTGTTCTACTGTCCCAAAAAGATAAAGGGCGTTTTCGAGCAGGTCGTCAACTTGCTTGCCGGCATCCCGTCCATTGTGTACGGCTTGTTCGGCTACAAGTTTTTAATGCCCCTTTTGGTGGACGTTTTTCATCCCGATAACGCCGGTTTCGGCTTGCTTGCCTGCACGCTTATCCTTTCGGTGATGATTTTACCCACCATAACTTCGGTGACGAAAAACAGTTTGGAGTCCGTCCCCTTGCATTACTACGAGGGAGCGTTGAGCCTTGGTTGCAGCAAAAACCAAGCCGTTTGGCGGGTGTTGCTTCCGGCTGCAAAAAGCGGAATCGTTTCGGCAATAATTTTGGGCATAGGCAGGGCAATAGGCGAAACGATGGCTGTGCAAATGATTGTAGGCAACGGCACGGGATATCCCGCAGGCGCGTTTGTGCCGTTTTCCACGCTCACAAGCAACATCGTGCAAAATTGGGGTTACGCTTCCCCGTTGGAGCAATCCGCGCTTATTGCCGACGGTTTTGTGCTGCTGGTGTTGATTTTGGTTCTCAATTTGTGCCTCTCGGCGATAAAACAACCCATCGGCAACAAATATTTCAGCCGTCGTTTGCGGGAAAGTCAGGGGCAAAACCGACCTGTGCGCTATCGCAAAACGGGCAGCATGCAGGACGTTTTGTGCGTGCTATCTTGGATTGCGGCGTGCTTGGTGGCGTTTGTACTGCTGTTTATTGTGGCGTTTTTTTGGGTAAAAGGTTTGCCGCAATTAAGTTGGGACTTTTTGTTCGGACAAAGCCGCAACGGACGCGTAACTCTTGCCCCGGCGTTCGTTTCCACAGGCATGCTTATAGTGCTTGCGCTGGCAATCGCGTTGCCTTTGGGCATAGGCGCGGCAATTTACCTTAACGAGTACGCAAAAAAAGGCAACAAATTCGTAAAAGCGATAAGGCTGTTCGTCGACACGCTTGCCGGCATTCCGTCCATTGTGTTCGGGCTTTTCGGCTCGGTTATGTTCGTAAGAGGCATGGGCATGGGATATTCCATTGTCGCCGGCGGAATGACGCTGTCGCTGATAATTTTGCCCACAATCGTGCGTAGCGTGGAGCAAAGTTTGTCCGAAGTGCCGGACAGTATGCGGGAAGCAAGTTACGCACTCGGCGCCGGAAAACTGCGCACCGTGTTCGTGGTTGTGTTGCCGCAGGCTCTTCGGGGCATAATAACCTCGATAATTTTGTCCGTCGGCAGGATAGTAAGCGAAAGCGCCGCGCTGATTTTTACCGTCGGTTCAGCCGCAACTTATGTGCCTACGGGATTTGCCGACAGCGCAGCCAGCCTTTCGGTGTTGGTGTGGAAATTTATGAGCAACGGCTTGCAGGTCAACGAGGCGTATGCAACGGCAAGCGTTTTGATGATAGTTGTAATAGCGTTAAACCTGCTTGTTACGATCGTGCAGCGAGTATTCGATAAAAGGAGTCAAATATGAAGTCTAAAATAATTAACCCTTTCAATTTGGACGGCGACGTTGCCGTGTCCGTCAAAGAATTGAATTTGTACTACGGAAATTTTCACGCGCTTAAAAGCGTGTACGTAAATTTTCTCAAACAAAGACTAACCGCGCTCATAGGTCCGTCCGGCTGCGGAAAATCCACCTTGATAAAAACACTCAATCGCATGAACGATCTTGTGGAGGGGTGCCGCGTAACCGGTGAAGTTAAAATCGGCGGAACGGACATCTACGACAAATCTATGGACTTGGCAACGCTTCGCAAAAACGTCGGAATGGTTTTTCAACGTCCCAATCCGCTTGCGATGAGCGTCTACGACAACATTGCCTACGGACCTAGAACCTTCGGCATAAAAGCCGGAGCCGATTTGGACGAAATTGTGGAAACTACGCTAAAAAAGGCTGCAATGTGGGACGAAGTTAAGGATAGGCTTAACAAATCCGCTTTGGGACTGTCCGGTGGACAGCAGCAGCGTTTGTGTATCGCTCGCGCACTGGCTGTCGAGCCGCAAATATTGCTTATGGACGAACCGACCAGCGCACTCGATCCCATCTCCACGGGAAAAATTGAGCAACTGTGCCAAGAGTTGAAACAGTCCGTAACCATAATAATGGTGACGCACAACATGCAACAGGCATTTCGTATTGCCGATAGGACGGCGTTCTTCCTTATGGGAGAACTGGTGGAGGAGAACGAAACGGCAAAAATATTCTCGGCACCTACCGACAAGCGCACCGACGACTACGTAAACGGTCGTTTCGGTTGATACTTATTCAATGCCGTAACGCTCGATAAAGTCGGTAGCGATTGTAACATGACGGAGTAAAACTCGGACGAACAAATGCGGAAGTGTTTATTAAAGCGTTTGTTTTGCGTCCGACGGTGGCGTTGAACGTAAAACCGAAATAGAGGCTTACGAGATTTTTTGCGCGGTTTGTCGCAAGTTTGAACTTGCGCTTTTGGCACTGAACGGCGGGTTTTGTTACAATCGCAATAATTTTATCGTGCAGCGGTGTACTTATGCAAAATATGTATGCTATAATGGGCGTAATCAAGGAGAAATAATGAAAGGCACTATATTTGTTTTGGAAGACGACGCATCGATTTGCGGACTTATTAAAGTGGCGCTCGAAATGAACGACCTAAAAGCGCGCACGTTCGGCACCTGTGCGGAATTTGTGTCGGCGCTTAACGAGGAAACACCGGACGTTGTCCTCTTGGATATAATGCTCCCGGACGGCAGCGGTTTGGACGCGCTTAAAGCCGTAAAAAGCAAACGCTCGGACGTGGCTTGTATAATGCTCACGGCAATGGGCAAGGAAGAAGACAAGGTGCAGGGACTCAATCTCGGCGCGGACGACTACGTAACCAAGCCGTTTTCGGTTTTGGAACTTATGGCACGCATCAACGCCTGCCTGCGACGCAAACAAAAGCCCGTGCTTTCGGTCGGGAACGTAACGCTTAATACCGACGCTTTCGGTTGCATTGTGGACGGCAAACCCGTAACGCTCAACCGCAAGGAGTTTGAACTGCTAAAAATGCTTATGACCAATGCCGGCAAGGTGCTTACGCGTGAGCAACTTTTGTCCTCGGTGTGGGGTTACGAAACGGGCGAAACTCGCACTTTGGACAATCACGTGGCAAGATTGCGTAAAGTCGGCATAAAAATCGACACCGTTTTCGGCGTCGGATACAAAATGGGATAATCGGAGAAAGAAGTTATGAAGTGGCGAATATGGCTATTGTCGTTGAGCATCGTGTTGGTTGGCGCTGTCGTTTTCGGCTTTGCCTGCACGCAAGTGTACTACCAATCGGCAGTCAACGACGGGAAAGACTATTTGCGTGTGTATATGAACGAGTTCGACGCGGAAAAATACCCGCTCACAAAGAAGGGCGCAGCCGACTACTCGCAAAAACTTAACAGCGCGCGCGTAACTTTTATGGACGCGCAGGGCAACGTGCTTGCCGACAGTTCCGCCGAACCCGAGCAGGACCACTCCAACCGTGAGGAAATCATTGCCGCGATAAAGGACAAACAGCAGGGAGGTTTTGCCGTTCGTTCCAGTGCGACGACGGGCAAAAACACGGTGTACTACTGCAAAAACTTCAACGAATATTTGGTGCGTGTGGCAATCGAAACCGATTCCGACTGGACGATATTCCTAAAAACCATGCCGACTTACGCATCGTTTGCCTGCATTGCGGTTTTGCTGTGCTTTGTTGTGTCCTACTTTGCAACCGACGTGATTTTGAATCCGGTAACAAAACTTGCAAAACAGGCAATCGCAAGCGACAGCGTGCAAACCGACTGCGCCGAACTGAAACCGGTTGCGGAAATTTTGAACGAACGCAGCAAAAACGTCGCTCGCAAAATGAAGGAATTGGAATACGAAAAGGAAATGGTAGAAAACGCTCGTTCTTCCAAGGACGAATTTATCGCCAACGTCACGCACGAGATGAACACGCCGCTTACGTCCATTCACGGGTATGCCGAGTTGTTGGACGGTGGAGGAATGACCGAGCAGCAAAAAAGTTTTGCCTACAAAACCATTTTGGCTCAAAGCGAAAGGCTTTCCAAACTTATTGCCTGCATAATCAATTATAGCGAAATCGAAAGCGACGACGTAACCCCGTACGAAGTTAATTTTTCCGCTTTGGCAAGGGAAATGATTTCGGCGTTGAAACCCGAAGCCGACAAACGGCACGTCACCGTAACCGAGCAAATCGAGGACAACGTAATTTTGATCAGTACTGCCGAACGCCTTGGGGAATTGTTCGGAAACCTGTTCCGCAACGCAATCAAGTACAACAAAGAGGGCGGCTCTATCACGGTTACGTTGGATAGGCAAAAATTTGCCGTTGCCGACACCGGCATAGGCATATCGGAAGAAAACAAAAGCAAAGTGTTTTCTCGCTTCTTTACCGTAGACAAATCTCACGGCGGAAAAAACGGCGGCTTCGGTTTGGGACTTGCCGTCGTCAAAAAGATTTGCGACAAATCCGGCTGGAAAGTCGATTTGCAAAGCGAGCCGGGTAAGGGTAGCACTTTTATCGTCAGGTTTTAGGGTAGTCGTTGACAATTTCGTTTATTTGTGGTATAAAGGATAAACCACAAGAAGAAAATCTTTTGTCTATCGGCAAAATTTTTCAACACCTTGCAGGTTTGTTAAAGAACCATCGTTGTTGAGCGTTTTGTTTGAAAAACAGGCAGGAAAGAACCTTTGCAAGCAAGCAACTTCTTGTATTAACTACGTGCAGTAGACGTGCGGCGGTTTTTGCGTTTAGATTTGCCCGGTCACGGCTATAATAGTTTACGTAATCGAACGGAGGGCAAAATGGGAACGCTGGATATTATAATAATACTTGCGCTTGTTTTGGCTATAGTGCTGGGAATAATTAAGGGCGTTCTGAAAACCATACTTACGTTTATCGGAGTTGCGGTTATCACTTCCTGCGCTTCGCTAATCACTCCCTATGCGCAAAATTGGTTGTCGGGCGCGATTGCCGATCCCGCCACGCGCTCGATAATAGCCATGGTGGTTGCTTACGTTTTGCTTATCGTCGTCTATATCATCATAATGGCGATAGTGCTAAAACTGCTAAACAAAGGAGCAATAGGTTTTGTCAACCGCTTGTTGGGTATGATTGTGGGCATTGTTATCGTCTACGTAGTGTTTGCCATAATTTGCCAACTTTGCACCGTAACTTTCAACCCGGACGGAACGGAAAAGGAATTTTTCCAAAACAGTTGGGTGTATCGTAACGTGTACAGCGGCGATAAAAACTTTTTCGGAAAGTTGATTTTGAACAAACTCGGAAGTATAATTTCCGGAAACTGACAAAAAAAACAAAGCGTGTTGTCAAGCAGAAAAATCGAGTTTGTCGGCAAAACTTTGTAAGCAACATTGCAAACAGCGGTAAAATTTGCGATGGCGGCGTAGCAATCGACGATAGTCTTACTGCCTAAAATTTGCAGTTACCGATGCGCGGGCAAAAAGTCCGTGCATTTTTTATGCAAAAGTCGTTGCCGTTCAACGTTGCTTTAAGAAAGGAAAAATATAATTGCGTTGAAAAACGAACGAAAAGCCTTCTTTGCCGAGAGTATAGGCAAAAATTCGGCGTCGTTCGAGAGGTGAAATATGAAAAAATTCAGAGTTATATTGTGTGTGCTGTTAGCATTGGTGTTAACTTTTTCGTTCATCGGATGCGGAGTGGTTTCTCTGCCGATTTTCGATAACGACAAAAACGGCAACGGCAGTGGCAGCGGAGATTACGACAATGTTTCCCGCATCGATACCAACGTAAAGGACTACAACGTTGCCGACGACGCAACTGCGGGGGAAAAGGTGTCGGCAATAGCCATGACGGCAACTTACGAATTGACCTGCGAAATAGAATATACCTACAAAGTGTACTCCATGGGCTTCGGATTTTCCCAAGGCGGTTGGAAAACCACTTCGTCCTCTCAAAAGGCGCAAGGCACGGGCTTTGTTGTTGACGAAAACGGCTACATGATAACCAACGCGCACGTTATCAATGTTGAGGATAGCGACGAGTTGAACAATTTTTCCATCACGCGCCGCACGGTTTACGCGGCAAGAGCCGACGTGAACGAAAAACTGGAATGTCAAGTTGTTGCCTACAACGAGGACGTGGATTTGGCTTTGCTCAAAATACTAAAAACGTCGGATGACGATACGTTCAACTTTTTGCCTTTCTTCAACTATGTGGAACGTCAATCGGCAAAGGACGGCGACTTGGTACTTAACTACGGCGAACAGGTTATTGCAATCGGCAACGCCAACGGCTACGGCATTTCCGTAACTACGGGCGTGGTGTCCGCTCCGCTTCGTCAGTTTGCTTCGGGCAACGGAAGCGTCACCAAGGCAATACAAATAGACGCGGCAATCAACCCGGGCAACTCCGGCGGGCCGCTGTGCAACTCTTTTGCGGCGGTTATCGGCGTCAACTCCTTCAAAATAGTGGAATCCAACACCGAAAACATGGCGTATGCAATCCCCGGTTACGTGGTAACGGATTTTTTGGAACAACTTAAAAACGGCACGTACACAAGCGCGATGCAGTCGTCCACTCACGGCGTTGCGTTCAGCGGCACAAGCGACGTAACTTACTATCTTGCCAATTCTCGCGAGTACAAGGCGGACGGCAGCAACTTGACCTGTAAATAACAAAATCGGTATTTTGCAAAGCAATTTGGCAAAACTACAAATAATAACCTACAAAGCAAAATGACAAAACAAAACTACGACAATCAAATGACTGCGATAATCGGCGGGTTCGGAAACGAAAAACCCAAGTTGCTCCTGCACGTTTGTTGCGCGCCCTGCGCCACGTATTGTTTGATGCAACTTTTGCCGTATTTCGACGTAACTTTGTATTTTTCCAACGACAATATCATGCCACGCGCGGAATACGATCGCCGTTTGGCGGAGGTTTGTCGTTTGGCGGACTTGGTTAACGGCGGAAAGTTCGTAACGCAGGCGGTTATGCCGCTAAAAACGGTTGCTCGCAATTACGAGCCTAGCCGATATTTGCAAGCGGCACAGGGACTGGAAGGCGAGGCGGAAGGCGGAATTAGATGCTTCGAGTGCTTTGTTTTGCGGCTGGGCGATGCGGCACAATACGCCGAACGAAACGGTTTTGACTATTTTGCCACAACGCTTACGGTTTCGCCCTACAAAAACAGCGATTTGATAAACGAAATAGGAAGCAAACTGGCTTCGGACAAAGTTTTGTGGCTGCCGACCGACTTCAAAAAACGGGAAGGTTATCGCCAAAGCGTGGAACTTTGCGCAAAATACGGAATATACAGGCAGCATTATTGCGGATGCGTTTTTGCAATGCCAAAAGAGGACTAGCGGCGCAAGCGGATTGCTCAAATCGAGCGATAAAAATTAAAAACAAATTGCAACGAAGCCAAGTTACGCGGAAAAAACTTCATAAATAAACAAAGGACGGCTTGATACATTCAAACCGTCCTAATTTTTTGTGTAAGTTGTTTTGTTGGCAACACTTAATCAGTCGACTTTTATTACCATAGATTTTAGCGTCAGTTCGTCCGCCGATACGTCGTGCAGTTGTTTGTCCAAACTGTCAAAGTTAAGCGTTTTGCCGATAAGCGAATCCACGTTCACCGTTCCCGTAACCAGCAAATTGATTGCCGAACTGAAATTGCCCAATCCGTTGTATACACCAAAGATGTTTAGGTGTTTTTGGCATATTTGCGCAATAGTCAAGCGACTGTCCTTTGTGGAGTATCCGGCAAGGCAAATGTTTGCGTTCATTGCGGCAACTCCGTAGATATCCTTCATCTTAAAGTCGCTGTCCGAAAAGAAAACGATTTCCTTGCACATTCTGCCGCCGGTAACAACCAGCACTTCGTGTTCCACTTCGGTATTTTCCGGGTTGAAACAGTAAAACACTCCCATTTCTCTTGCTGCGGCAAGCAACTCTTCCTTGTTGGAAATGAATATAGGCACTGCTTGGTAGTAAGCAACCAATTGCGCCAAAATAAGTCCCGTTTTGGTGGAGGAGAAAATGGCAATGTGTCTGCCTTTTTCCAATTTAAGCGCGTCTACCACGTTCAAACAAAAGGATACGTAGGAAACAAACAGCGCGCGTTCGTTGGAAAGATTGTCCGGCAAGCGGTGCAAGGCAGTGTAGGGCAAATCGGCAAAGTTTTGCAAAAGGCCGTTGCAATTGTATCCCAGTTCCTGCATTTCCGTGCAATTGCGGTAGTTGCCTTGCAAGCATTCGCTGCAGTTTTCGCAGGGGATGTACGGGTCTACAACAACCCTGTCCATTTTTTGGAACATAGAAGTTGCTTTGTCAAAAACTTCGGAAACAACTCCCACGGCGTTTCTGCCCAAAATAAACGGAAAGTCCTTTTCGTTTTCACCGGTGTAGGTTTCAAATTCCGATTTGGTAAGCAAAACTTCCTCAACTTTAATCTTTACGTTGTTTTCGGCAAGTTTCGTCGGTGAGGATTCCACCAAACGCATGTCATTGGCTTTTTGCAAAATCCAAGCTTTCATACAAACTCCGTGTCGGGCAAACGACAAAACCGTCCGTCGTTCAAATTTGTCGCAAGTCAAAATGTCTTGCGGACAAACCCGACCGAGTACATTATATCAAACATTACGCAAAAAATCTACCTTTTTTTAGTATATGGTTGAATCCGAAGTTGCTTCGTGCTATAATTATTTTTAATAGGTCGACGAAAAAGCCTTTTCTTCGGCGCAGATTACTTGGCGGGGACGGACTTATTCGTATAACGGCGCGCTTTTGTTTTGTATGTTTGTTCGGCGTGCCGAAATAGCAACGACTTAAACGGAGAAAACAAATGAAATTACAGTATTTGGGACATGCTTGCTTTCGCATAATAAGCGAAATCGGCACAACGGTGGTTTGCGATCCTTTTGATGACGAAACTTTGTCCGTGCCTATGACGCACGTCCGCGCCGACGTGGTTACCGTTTCGCACGATCATCACGACCACAACTGCGTGCAAAACGTTTCGGGACAGCCTGCGGTTTTGCAACAACTAAAAATCGATTGCGCAGCCGACGACATCGCCATTTCCTCAATTCAAACGTTTCACGACCATCACCATGGTATGCGCCGCGGGCAAAACTTTGTGTTCACGTTCGTCGTCGACGGACTTTCCGTCGCGCACCTAGGGGACTTGGGCGTCGTGGACGAAAACGTTATTCAAAAGGTTAAAGGCTGCCACGTTTTGATGGTTCCCGTCGGAGGCGTTTTTACCTTAAACGCAGCCGAAGCCAAACAATTGGTGGATGCGGTCAATCCAAAAGTGGTTATCCCCATGCATTACTACACGCCGGAACACACTTTCCGTTTGGGCGATCTTTCGGCGTTCACGTCATTGTTTGACGAAAAACAAGTCAAAGTCTACGGCGACACGGTAAACTTTTGGGACGAACCGCAAAACGAAAAACCCGAAGTTTGGATTATGAGTCGATTCGAAGACTAGAACTACTAGCCTTTTCGGTAGGGCATTTTGCCCGAGCCGTAAAATTATCACCTACGGGCAGGAGAAAAAATATGCAGGTTCTTGTTACCGGCGGAGCCGGCTACATCGGTTCACACACGTGCGTGGAATTGCTCAATGCAGGGCACAGCGTGGTAGTAGTGGACAATTTGTGCAATTCGCACCGTTCTGTTATCGATAGGGTTGAGCAGATAACCGACAAAAAACTTGTCTTTTACGAAGGGGACGTGCGCAACGCCGCTCTTTTGGACGAGATTTTTTCCGACAACAAAATCGATTGGGTTATCCACTTTGCCGGGCTTAAAGCCGTTGGGGAAAGTTGCCAAAAGCCTATCGAGTACTATCAAAACAATTTGGATTGCACCTTGACGCTTGTGGACGTAATGCGCCGTCACGGATGCAAAAAAATAGTGTTCAGTTCGTCGGCAACGGTCTACGGAACGCCACAAAGCCTGCCTCTTACGGAAAACAGCCCGGTGGGAGGCACAACCAATCCGTACGGCACAAGCAAATATTTTCAGGAAATAATTTTGTCCGACGTATATGTGGCGGATAAGGATTGGACTGTTGTTTTGCTGCGGTATTTTAACCCCATCGGTGCGCACGAAAGCGGCTTAATAGGTGAAGATCCGCAGGGAATGCCCAACAATCTCAGTCCGTACGTGGCAATGGTTGCAAGCGGAAAACTTCCCTACGTTCACGTTTTCGGCAACGACTACGCAACAATCGACGGCACCGGCGTGAGAGATTACATTCACGTTGTGGATTTGGCAATCGGACACGTTGCCGCCATCGAGAAAATCGGTCAAAGCGGCAGGTACGTCTACAATCTCGGCACGGGCAACGGTTACAGCGTGTTGCAAGTTATTCGTGCGTTTGTCGAAGCCTGCGGAAAACCAATTCCCTACAAAATAGAGGGACGAAGAAGCGGCGATGTGGACGCCTGTTATGCAGATGCGTCCAAGGCGGAAAAAGAACTGGGGTGGAAAGCCGTCCGCACGTTGGACGATATGTGTCGCTCCATGTGGAAGTGGCAACAAAACAGCCAAAACGTAAACAAGTAGCGCACGAATAAAACGGAGAACGCGGGGATGAAATACAAATACGAAACGCACCTGCATACCTATCCGGTTAGCAAATGCGGAAGGTTCGACGTTGAAACCAACCTAAAATTTTACAAAAGCCTCGGCTACGACGGAGTTTTTGTGACAAATCACTTCATCGACGGAAACATCAATTGCGACAGGACGTTGCCATACCGAGAGCAAATAGAGTTTTACTGCTCGGACTACGAAAAGGCGGCGAAATTCGGTAAGCAAATCGGAATAAAAGTGTTTTTCGGCATAGAGATGAGCGTTTGTCACGGCACGGATTTTTTGGTGTACGGGTTGGGCAAAGATTGGTTGCTTAACAATCAAAAAATGATGGAACTTCCTCCCAAAGACAGATTGGACTATTTGCGACAAAACGGAGCGTTGGTCATTCAGGCACATCCGTACAGGGAAGCGTCCTATATCGAGTATTTTAGGCTGTTTCCGCGAAACGTGGACGGCGTGGAAGTGCTTAATGCCTCCAACACCGACGAAGAAAATCAAATTGCGGAGTACTACGCCGCGCATTACGATTTGACTCGTTTTGCAGGCAGCGACAATCACCGCGCCGGCGAAATAGCTCGTTTGGGCGGAGTGGAGTTGGATTTTTCGCTAGAAAGCGAGGCACAGTTTGTTCAAGCGATAAAGCAACGCAAGCACCAAGTGTTTTTGATTCCCAACGAAAAGGCGGCGTGTTCGCAGTAAAAACGGCAGGATTGCAAAAATATCATTAACGAGGCATCTTTGCTTTCGGTCAATTGCTTTTGTCCTTTTCCCTTTCGGAAAACGGCAAACATAAATAATTTGTAAAAATTAACGTACGGTACGCATATCGTACAAACAAGGAGGCAACAAAATGAAGGTTTCTTGCAAGGAACTTCGTCACAGAGGTTGGCTTTTGCTGGGCAAAAACAACTTTTGGAAAAACTTCGGAGTATCCGCCATTGCGTCGCTTATTGGCGGTGCAGCGGGATTTTTGGGTTACGGCCCTGCCGAATACGGCAAAGACGGCTATTTTATCGAGTTGCAACGCGGCAACGATCCGGAATTTTCGTTCATGTTCAAAGGATTTGAGAACTACGGCGCAACCATGGTAACGGGACTCTTACAGATGCTGTTTGCGGCTTTGTGGAGTTTACTGTTGGTATTCCCTGGTATCATTTATTCCTGCGCAACGTCGATGACGTTCTTTTTGATGCACGACAATCCGGAACTTTCCGCAACCGACGCGCTGGATCGCAGCAAAGAACTGATGAAAGGCTACAAGGGTAAGTACTTCCGTTTGTGCCTGTCGTTTATAGGTTGGGCGTTTTTGACGATATTCACGTTCGGATTCGGCGCCGTTTTCCTTACCGCATATATGGACGCGACCTTTGCCGAGTTTTATGCGGAATTGCTCAAAGAAAAGGGCATCGAAGTTAAAAAGGACGAAGAAACGACCAACGGCAATTGGGAATCTTCCGAAGAAGTTTTTGAAGAAAAATAAGTTAACGCCAAAATGGCAAACATTACTGCCGCCGAGTTTATCGGCGGCATTTTGCTTACTTAAGCACTACAAGCGAGCAGTTGAAAAAAGCCTAAAAACAACCTTTCGGCAAGTCGTGCCGAGGAATTGAATCTATAAAACGGTTTAATGCTTATTGGCACAAGCGTTGCCAAAATCGTTGTTTTGTTTGCAAACCGTTATTATTGCTTGCCAAATCGGCGACAATATAGTAAAATTCGGTTGTAACACGCTCTGGGGCAGTTCGGATTGAAATCCGCTTGCGATGCGCTTTGTGTTACGGTGCGTTTGACGGAATAACAATAGTTTTTTTAGACACATCGACACAAAACTACCAAACATGGAAAATGCGGCAAAGCACGAAAGTTCAAAGCCCCACTGTCAAACCCGAGCGCGATTCAAAATCGTAAAAGGAGTATTCGCTATGATAACCAAGGATATGCGCATTGTAGAAGTTTTGCAAGTTAAACCCGAAGCAGCACAAGTTTTCGGTAGCTACGGTATGGGTTGCATTCACTGCCTTCTTGCACATCAGGAAACTGTGGAAGAAGCCGCAGCGGTTCACGGAGTTCCCGTTGAAGAAATGTTGGCTCAACTCAACGCTCTGTAAAATAACACAAGCAAAAGCGGATTGTCGCACTCGTCGGCAGTCCGTTTTTTTTTGTGCCAAGGTGACTTCCTGCAAAGCAAGCCGGTTGCGAACAGATATTTCGCTAATGCAACCATAATAAATGCAAATTTGTGCGGGCAAAATTCGGTTTTGCAAAACAGTAAGCAATATGTCAGCAACGCCAATCGGCAACCGAAAGTTCAAGGCGTGGCGGAAAAGTAATTGTCTTTTGTACAGTTTTTTGCAAAAAAATGGCACGAAATATGCCTTTTATGCGACAAAATTCGGTTTTGCCAAGAAAATGCTTTGCCAAAAGAGGTTAGTGTGGTATCATACTCGTTCATCACAACTGCTTTGTGTCGAAAACTTTTGCATTTCCCTAAAGTTTTTTTTGCAGCTTTAAGGCCGAACAAAGTTAAAAGGAAAAATCATGAAAAAGTTCTTTCTTAAATTGTGGAGAGGAATAAAATCTTCCGTTTCGTCGGACGAATTGCGCAGAAAAACGCTGTTTCGCGTGTTGAACGTAGCTTTGGCATTTACCGCGTTCGCAATGACGATTGTGAACATTTTTACCAAAGAATACCAAATTATGTGGGCAAGCGCGGCATGCATGATATTTGTCGTTGCCAACATATTTTTGGTGGGCATCGACAAAATACGTAACGTCGTCTACACCGTTTTCGTAATCGCCGTAACCATTTTGTTGGGCTACTTTTTGATAAGCGGCATTCCCAACGGTTTCAGCGCGTTGTGGATTGTGCTTGTTCCGGGGTTTGCAATGCTCGTTTTCGGTTTAGGCGGGGGCAGTGCGTTTTCGCTTACGATATTTGCGCTTACTGCATTTATGTTGTGGACTCCTTTGGGACAATCGCTGTTGCAATTTGAGTACACCAAGGAATTTATGCTGCGTTTCCCGTTTTTGTACTTTTCCATCTACGCAATTTCGCTGTTTATCGAAATCGTTCGTCGCGAAACGCAAAAGCAATTGGAGCAGGCAAAAAAGCAGTTTTACTACCTGTATAGGCACGACGCTTTGACGGGACTGTACAATCGTTACGGAATGTTGGAGTTTGTGGAACATGTTTACGACGAAAAAAGCCAAACAGGCGTAACGGCAATGTTGTTCGACGTGGACAACTTCAAAACAATCAACGACGCCTACGGTCACGAGTTCGGCGACCAAGTTCTTGTAAAAATTGCGCAAATCACCAAAAACATTGTGTGCGAGGAATGTCAGTGCTGTCGTTGGGGCGGCGAAGAGTTTTTGCTGCTTATGCAGTGCAACTACGATCCCAAAATTCTTGCCGAAAGGTTGCTTGCGGAAATTGCTCATGCTCCCGTTATGACAAATGACAAAGAGGTTCACGTTACGATAAGCATCGGTGCGTGCGTGGCAAAAAATTTGAAAGAGGACGAGTTTAGAAAGATTATTGACCTTGCCGACCGCGCAATGTATCGCGCCAAGCAAGCAGGCAAAAATCGTATTGAGTTTTGCGAGTACGATTCCCAAAATCCCGACGAGGAATAATCGCGCTTTGTTTGTAAACGCAACTGTCGGCACAAAAAACAATATTTACGCTTGTCGAAAGGTTGTTTTCGGCAGGCGTATTTTTATAAGGAATAAAATTTGCAAATAAAATTATTAAAACTGTTGACAAATTTGCAAATCGTGGTATAATAGCTATAGTAAAAGATTGGCGTCGGGCAAAAAACCGATGCTCGGCGGCGGTGCGTAACCGTTGCCAAGGTTGGTTGGCCGTGCGGTTTCCGCAATTGGTTTGAGGCAATTTTAGGGAGAAAAGTATGGCAAAAAGTATATACAGTTTGCTACTCAGTGACGAAATCGTTCAAAAGTTGGACGAATCCGCCAAAGAGAACGGTCTTTCCCGTTCGGCAATGGCGGACTACGTTCTTTCCTGCTATTTGGGATGCGTCAACGACGATGCCGACAAGCGCAACGTTTGGGCGCAAACCGAAAGGATTTTGTCTTCGGTAAGCCATATGAAATTTGTCAACAATGCTCAAACGGATATGGCTCAAATCGTGACGGATTTGCCTTTTAAGTACAATCCAAAGGTTGTGTATCGTTTGCAACTATCTCAGCGCGACGGAGTGATTGCCGTCGTTTCGCTTAACACGCGCACGCAAAACGAGCGACTTTCGGCATTGCTTGCCGATTTCTACAAAAGGCTTGCCGTGCTGGAAATGCAATTCCTCAAAAACGTTTCGGCTGCGTGCGAAGGCGGCAAGTACGTCAGCGTGCTGTACGGAAAACCGTCCGGAACGGAGCAAACGGCTTACGAAATTGCCGAATACGTTTACACGCTGGACGAAATGCTTAAACTTTGGATATGTGGCAACGAAGCGCACGCTGCGCAAATCTTTTGCAACTACGTACGCCGTCACGGTCCGGGAGCAATTTCGGATAGCGGCGCAATAAATAAAGTATAACAAATACCCGCGGCTCGCCGATGGCGCAGTCGCAAAGGCGGTGATAATATGAACACAAACAAATATACTCAAAAAACATTGGAGGCAGTGCAAGAAGCGCAAAACTCTGCTTTGCAGCACGGCAACGCCGAACTTTCGTCGTTGCATGTATTGCACGGATTGCTGAGCGACGAGCAGGGGTTTGTTTCGTCCGTACTAACCAACATGGGCGTTTCAGTCGAGTCGCTTAAAAGCGAGGTCGACGGCGCAATAGAAAAACTTCCGAAAATGAGCGGAACTTCGCAGGTGTACCTCTCGTCGGAAACCAACGAGGTGTTTAACCGTGCGGAGCAAATCTCTGCGGAAATGAAGGACGAGTACGTTTCCGTGGAGCACGTTATGCTTGCCGTTTTGGACAAAGGACAAAGTGTTTCCTCCTTGCTTGCCCGTCACGGCATAAGCAAGAGCCAATTTCTGTCGACTTTGGCAAAATTGCGTGGCAACGTGCGTGTAACAAGCGACAATCCGGAAGCGACGTTTGATTCTCTTAACAAGTACGCAACCGATTTGGTCGACCTTGCCAAAAAGCAAAAACTCGATCCCGTCATCGGCAGAGAGGACGAAATTCGTAACTGTATGCAAATTTTGTCCCGTAAAACAAAAAACAATCCCGTTCTTATCGGTGAAGCAGGCGTAGGTAAAACGGCAATTGCCGAAGGACTTGCGCAACGTATAGCCGCAGGGGACGTGCCGCAAGGACTTAAAGACCGCAAACTGTATTCGTTGGATATGGGTTCGCTGGTTGCCGGCGCAAAATTCCGCGGAGAATTCGAGGAACGTCTTAAAGCCGTTTTGAACGAAGTAAAAAAGAGCGAAGGCAAAATTATTTTGTTCATCGACGAGTTGCACACAATCGTCGGCGCAGGCAAAACCGAAGGAGCAATGGATGCGGGCAACTTACTCAAGCCCATGCTTGCCCGTGGCGAACTGCACTGTATCGGCGCAACCACCTTGGACGAATATCGTAAGTATATAGAAAAAGATCCCGCATTGGAACGTCGTTTTCAACCGGTCATCGTCAATCAACCGTCGGTTGAGGACACAATTTCCATTTTGCGTGGCTTAAAGGATCGTTACGAAGTCTTTCACGGCGTAAAAATTCAGGACAGCGCACTTATTGCAGCGGCAACGCTTTCCGACAGGTACATTACCGACAGATTTTTGCCCGACAAGGCAATCGACCTTGTAGACGAAGCCTGCGCAATGATTCGTACCGAAATGGACAGCATGCCGTCGGAAATGGACTCCGCCGCGCGTAAGATAATGCAAATTCAAATCGAGTTGCAGGCAATCGGCAAGGAAACCGACAAACTTTCCGTGGCGCACAAGGAAGAACTTAAAAAGGAACTTGCCGAACTTAAAAGCAAGTACGACGAAATGAAGGCTCGTTGGAGCAACGAAAAGCAGGCAATCAAAAAGGTGCAATCGCTGCGTGAACAAATCGATTCGGTCAATGCGGAAATCACCCAAGCCGAGCACTCCTACGATTTGACAAAAGCCGCCGAGCTTAAATACGGCAAATTGCCTACTCTCACCAAGGAGTTGGAAGAGCAGGAAGAACAAATCAACAACAATCCGGAAACTTTGTTGCACGACAAAGTCACCGATCAGGAAATTGCAAAAATCATCGGCCGTTGGACGGGCATTCCCGTTTCCAAATTGCAACAAGCCGAAAAGCAAAAACTTATCGCGCTGCCCGATATCATGCACAAGCGTGTTATCGGTCAAAACGACGCGGTAACAAAGGTTTGCAACGCAATTTTGCGTTCGCGTGCGGGTATTGTGGATCCCAACCGTCCTATCGGCAGTTTTATGTTTCTTGGTCCTACCGGCGTAGGTAAAACCGAACTTGCCAAAACACTTGCCGAAAATCTTTTTGACGACGAACGTAACATCGTGCGTATAGATATGAGCGAGTATATGGAAAAATACTCAGTATCTCGTCTTATCGGTGCGCCTCCGGGATACGTCGGTTACGAAGAAGGCGGACAACTTACCGAAGCAGTGCGTCGTAAGCCGTACAGCGTGGTGTTGTTCGACGAAATAGAAAAGGCTCATCCTGACGTCTTTAACGTTTTGTTGCAAATTTTGGACGACGGCAGAGTTACCGACAGCCAAGGCAGAACGGTGGACTTCAAAAACACAATCATAATCATGACCAGCAACTTGGGCAGCGATTTGATTTTGGACAGTATCGAAAAGAGCGGTGAAGTTACTCCCGAAGCCGAAACGGCAGTGCATAATTTGCTCAAACAGCAATTCCGTCCGGAATTTTTGAACCGTTTGGACGAAATCATCATCTTCAAACCGCTCACCAAGGACGAAGTTACCAAGATTGTGGACTTGCTGGTTGCAAAACTTGCGGCACGCCTAAAAGATAAGCAACTTAACCTTGTCGTTACCGACGCGGCAAAGAAGTTTATTGCCGATAGCGGCTTCGATCCGATCTACGGCGCGCGTCCGCTTAAGCGTTACATGCAACACACTGTGGAAACGCTGATCGCAACGGAAATCGTTCGCCAAGATCTTGCTCCGGAAACCACTCTCACGGTGGACGTGAATAACGGCAAACTTGTGGTTACCGCTTCCAAGCAATAGTTCAACAAAAAAACAGGCTACCGCACAATGCGATAGCCTGTTTGTCGTTTTAGGGGTAAAATAATCTTGCCAAGTTGGCAGTTTTTGCCTTTGCAAAAGCCTACGAACCGTTATCTGTAAATGAATGACGGAACGGAGCGATCCCTGCTTGCCGTTTGGTTTACAAAGTCTATGCGGTAGCAATGAAAACGGGAATAAGTTTTTGCTTTTGTTAGGGTAATTTCCACAAGCAACGTTTCTTGGTCGCTCTCTACGGAGTATTCGTCGTAGTTCAGCCCCATTTCTCGTTTAAGAATTGTTCTTATTTCGGAATTTTGCGGCAATGTGGGGTGTCCCAAAATTTTGGCAACGCCCTGCATGTTGCTTGTGCCGTAGCACAAAGCCACATTGGGGTTTACGGTAATATCGGCAACCAGCGTGCTGGAAAGTTTGCTGCGCACGTACACTTTGCCGTCCTTGTAGTAGCAGTGCAAATCTCTCGCCGTAACTTCGTCGTGCGCCGACGAAGCCAAACAGCCTTCTATCATATGCCCAAAGTTGTCGTCCATAATGTCCAACGCGTGCTTAAACAGTTCGTCCATAGTTTTGCCTCCGAGCCTTGTCCGGACAAGGCTTCAATATGAATATTATATCGTTTTGCATTGGCTTTGTCAATACCGACAAAAAAAAATACGTGAGAGATATATCAAAATCGTTCGTACGGAGTGTTTGATAACCGAATGGATAGTTGCACGTTTTGCACAATTGCAAACGAGCGCTCAAAAAAGACTATAATGCCCCTTTTTTTCGGTAATAAGCGATGGGGGAAAGGGCTTCCTTTGCGGCGTTCGTAGCCATAGTCACGTCTTTGCGAGTGTTATGTATGGGCGAAAAAACATTTTTGTCAAAAAAAACGGCAAAGCATTTGCAATGCCGATAGTTTTTTATCGTAAAAATTGTTTGCCAAAGCGGGTTGGGCATTTTCTAAAACAGTTTTTCAAAAATTTCCTTGTTGGTCATCACTTTCGTTCCGTAGGTGGACTTCATGTATTCTTTTCCGCGGATGTTGTCATCTTCGGTAAAAGCCGTGGTGGCGTCGCTTGCTATAATCGTTGCGTATCCGTCAAAAAAAGCGTCGGCAACGGTGTGTTGAACGCACAAATGCGTGTGGATTCCGCAAAACACAAGGGTGTCCACTCCCATGGACTTCAAAATTTTGTCCAAATCGGTTTGCCAAAATCCGCTGTAATTGCGTTTAGGCACAACGTATTCGCCTTTTTGAGGAGCAAGTTCGTCAATAACCTCCGCGCCTTTTGTGCCTGCCATGGCGTGTTTGCCCCAAAGTGCCATTTCCGGATCGCTTTCCGTGTGGGCGTCGCAGCAAAACACCACGGGTACGTTTGCCTTACGCGCTTTGGAAACAAGTTCTTCGGTTTGCGGAACTATTGCAACGCCTCGCTTGCAAGCCAGCGCACCGGTCAAAAAGTCTTTTAGCATATCTATAACGATAACTGCGGTTTTCATATTCGTTTCCTCCAAATATTTACGTAGTTTGTTTTGAAAGTCCTTGCCGATTTGCGCAAGCGGTGGCAAATCTCGGCAATGCCGAGTGGTGTTTTGTCGAAATTCGTATCGTTTTGTCGAAAAACGACGGCAAAAATTTTAATAGCAAAACTGCATAGATAAATGTATCACAGTTCAGCGTTAATTTCAACACGATTTGATATTATTCCAAAAAAATTATTGCCAAACTCGCCGTGTATGTGGTAAAATCTATGTATAGAACCTAACGGCTCTGCCGTACCCGATTCAATCGTAGAGGGGTTCGGTAACCGACGGATTTTTTTCGTCGGTAAAATATTATTAAGGAGATGTAAGATGAAAAAGACTCTAAAACTTGTGCTTTTGGCAGTTCTGACGTTGACTTTGGCATTTTGCGCATTCACTGCGTGCAGCCAAAACGCAGTCAGCGGTATCGAACTGAAAGCCGAAAAGACGAACTTCGTCGTTGGTGACGAATTTTCCTACGACGGCTTAAAAGTAACCGCAGTTTATGAAGACGGAACAACCAAAGACGTTACCGGTTTCAACGTGGATTCCTCCAAGGTTAACAAAGCTGCGGCAGGCTCCTACACGATTACGGTCACGGCAACCGTCGACGGAAAAGATTTCCAAAAAACCTACACCGTAACCTATGCGGAAGGGCCTCACACTCACGCTTACGGGGAATGGAAAACCGTAACCGCTGCCACTTGCGAAGTTGCAGGTTCGGAAGAAAGAGAATGTGCTTGCGGCGATAAGGAACAACGCTCCATTGCAGCAAAAGGTCACACCTACGGTGAACTTGTAACCGAAGTTGCCGCCACTTGCGAAGTAGCAGGTAAACACGCTTATTATGAATGCAGTGCTTGCCACAAAGTGTTCGATGCCGAAAAGAAAGAAACCACAGCAGATGCACTTGCAATCGCAGCGACAGGTCACACCTATGGCGAACTTGTACCCGAGGTTGCCGCCACTTGCGAAGTAGCAGGTAAACACGCTTATTATGAATGCAGTGCTTGCCACAAAGTGTTCGATGCCGAAAAGAAAGAAACCACTGCCGATGCACTTGTAATCGCAGCAACAGGTCACACCTATGGCGAACTTGTTGCGGAAGATCCCGCAACCTGCACAAAAGAAGGTCTTAAAGCTTACTACGAATGCAGTGCATGCAAAAAGTTGTTCGATGCAGACAAAAAAGAAACCACTTTGGAAAAATTGGTTTTACCCGTTGATCCCGCAAACCACGTTTACGGCGAACTTGTTGCGGAAGATCCCGCAACCTGCACGGAAGAAGGACTCAAAGCCTACTACGAATGCAGCGCATGCAAAAAGTTGTTCGATGCAGACAAAAAAGAAACAACGCTGGAAAACCTTGTTATTGCCGCAAAGGGACATACCTACGGCGAGCTTATCCCCGAAGTGGCTGCAACTTGCGCAGTATAGGGAACAAAGGCTCACTTTGAGAGCAGCGTTTGCAACAAATTGTTCGACGAAGCGAAAGTCGAAACCACCGCGGCTGCGTTGGAAATTGCAATCGATCCCGCAAACCACACCTATGGCGAACTTATCGCAGAAGTGGCTGCAACCTGCACAAAGGAAGGTACAAAAGCCCACTACGCATGCGCTTGCGGCAAACTGTTCACTCCTGAAAAGGCAGAAACAACCGCAGAAGAACTTGTAATTGCAAAAATCGCTCACGACTACCAAGGCGTTGACAAAAAATGCTCGATGTGCGGAGAATTGGACTACGCTTCCTTCGAAGACGTTATCAAGCAAGGCACCGGCAAAACGTTCAAAGTAGTAGGTAAAGTCGTCGCTATCTACGGTGGCAACCCCTATCAAGGTATCTTTATTGCTAACGGAGAGTTCGGTTTGCAAGTATACAAAGCAAGCAACGCTCTGGCAGCGGGAATCTCCGTCGGCGATATCGTGGAAGTTGTAGGTAAGTACGCTTGGTACGAAAGCAACAGAACGGTAGAAATCGACGTTAGCGGGAGCGGTTCTTTGACCAAGCTTGAAGCTGCTCCCGACCACGGTTACACGGCTCCCGTCGACTACGTGTTTGACGCAGCAACTTGGGCAACCATCACTCAGTCTACAACCGTAGCGGACAACGTTTATACAAACCGTCCCATAACGGTAACAGGTGTTGTAAAAGCTGCAGCTGACACACAACAATTTATTGTTACCGTCGGCGAAGGCGAATCGGCGGTGGACGTTATCGTGTTCTTCAAAAAACAAGCAAGCATCGGCAACGACATGTTTGCAATCATCTCCGCACTTAAAGTCGGTCAAACCGTGACGGTTAGCGGTGTTATCGGATCTCACAATGGAACAACAAAAATCGTCGCTCCTTCCGCAATAACAGTAAAACTTACGCAAGAAGAACAAGATCAACTTACTCTTGAAGAAGCGGTTAAAGGCTTGGAAGGCAAGTACATCACTGCCGACACCGTTCTTCCCAACACGGCAACTTGGGCTTCGGATAACCCGGCCGTTGTAATCACTTTGGACGCGGAAAGCAACCAATACAAAGTGACGGTAACCAAAGGCGAAACGGAAATCACCGTTGTTCTCACCGCCACGGTAGGCACGGCTAGTACCACGGTAACGATGAAAGTCGCAGCCGAAGGCGCTGTACAACCTTCCGAACCGACTTGGCAAAAAGTTACCGATGCTTCCACTCTTAAAGCAGGAGATATCATCACTTTTGTTTCCGGCGATAAATATGCCGGCGCAATGGGAAAAGGCAAGTTCTTCACATCCACTTCTCAGGATAAGGCTATTCAAATCACTTTGAGCGGAGACGCTACCGGTTGGACGTTTACAACGGACGAAGGCGTTATCGGAACGAGTGCAGCAAAAGCATTGAACTGTAAGGGTACGGGTACGACCACTTGGACGATTTCGATCGATGTCGACGGCAACGCAACCGTAGCAAGTACGAACTCTGGATACGGTAGAATTTTGTACAATAAAGATAATCCGAGATTCATGAACTACACTTCAAATACAAGCGCAAGCATGCTTCTTCCCGAAGTTTGGATTTACGCATAACAAAAATTTTCATCTTCAACTCTGAAAGTCGTCGCCCCGCGCGGCGACTTTCTTTTTGCTCTCAACCCGCTTTTAAGCCTTCCCCGCCGTGGGGCGCGACGCGTTAAGAAAACAGCACAGTGTGCTGTTTTTAGCCAAAGCGGGGAGCGGTCTTTGCCGCGACCAGGGGCGTGTCAACGCAGTTGACGGATGAGGGGAAATAAAGAAGCCAATAAGGTATTGCCTATCAGGTGTGCAAAATTTTCTCTTCATTTTGCCTTCAAATTGTGTCGCAAAAACGCTTGCAATCTTTTTTTTGTTGATATATAATACTATCGCACGAATTTCGCGCACCTTGCTGCGACGACCGGTTGCAGCCAAACAGACCACAAGGAGGTAAAATTTATGAACAGTTACGAATTGTTGTACATTATCGACAACGACCTTGCCGAAGAAGCCAAAGAAGCGGTAATCGCCAAGCTTAACGCAGTCGTTACGGATAACGGCGGAACGATCGACGGTGTGGACAAGTGGGGCACTCGCAAACTTGCGTATGCTATCAACTTCAAAACCGAAGGTTACTACGTTTTGGTCAACTTTTCTTCTTCCGCCACGTTGCCCGGCGAACTGGAACGCGTTATGCGCATCACCGATAGCATCATGCGTTTTATGATCGTCAAAAAGTAGTTTTGGGAGGATAAAATGAACAAAGCGTTTTTGATTGGTAGACTAACCCAAGATCCGCAAGCATCTACGTTGGATTCCGGTCACTCGTATTGCCGTTTTTCCATCGCGGTAAACCGCACGTTTTCTCGCGACGGCGAAAGCAAAGCCGACTTCATCAACATCATCACTTGGGACGGACTTGCGCAAAACTGCGTAAAGTACCTTCAAAAGGGAAGTCAGGTTGCAGTTACGGGTAGCATTCAAACGGGCAGTTACGAGCGTGACGGCGTAAGACGCCAAACGTTCGATATCCGTGCGGATCAAGTAGAATTTTTGTCCCGCGCCGGCACAAACACCGGAGCAGGCGCTGCACCCACGGCACCTCGTGATCAGTCCATTTCCGAACTTAAAGAAGTTGCGGCGGACGATGACGATATGCCATTCTAAAGGAGATTACGATAATGGAAAACAAAGAATTTAAAAGACCTATGAGAAAACCCGCTCGTCGCAAGGTTTGCAATTTCTGCGTGGAAAAGTCCGAATATATCGATTACAAAGATATTTCCAAACTTAAAAAGTACATGGCAGAAAGCGGCAAAATCCTTCCCCGTCGTATGACAGGCGTTTGCGCTCGTCACCAAAGGGAACTTGCCGTTGCTATCAAGCGCGCTCGTCAAATGGCTCTTATTCCGTACGTTGCGGACTAGTAAACAAACAAAACAAAAAGTCGCAAGCAAATGCTTTGCGACTTTTTTTATGCAAAATATCCTGCCGAGCAATCGGCGGGATTGGTTTATTGTTCAAAATTACTTTTTATATGCTTCCGGTTTAAGCACACAAACGTCTTTAAGCGTGCGATATTTTTCGTCAAAGTCCAGTCCGTAACCGATAACGAACTTATCCGGAATTTCAAATCCTATGTATTTTACGCCCACGTCCACAATGCGGCGCGCAGGTTTGGAAAGCAACGTGGTGATTTCCACGCTTTTTGCGTTTCTTGCAAGCAAAACTTCCTTCAAACGGGAAAGGGTTATTCCCGTATCGACGATATCTTCCACGATAAGAATATCTCTGTCCGTGCAGTCGACGGTGAGATCTTTTACTATAGTTATGCTTCCGCTGGTGGTCGTTCCTCCGCAATAACTGGAAACGGTCATAAAGTCTATTTCCACGTTTACGTCAACTTCTCTCAAAATGTCCGCCATGTACGTCCAAGCGCCTTTCAAAATGCCGATAACCAGCAGGTTTTTGGAGTCTTTGTAGTCTTTGGTGATTTGGGCGGCAACCTCTTTTATTCTTTCTTTGATTTGTTCCTCGGTTACCAAAACTTCCAAAATCATATCGTCGTGCTGCATTGTGGTGTACTCTCCTTATATATTTTTGCGCTATGCGCTTTGTGGACTGATCGGTGCGAATTTTTCCGCGTTTATTTGTTTGGCAAAAATGTTACGTATCGCACGTCGGAGTTTTCGTCGGTGCGCAGACTGTCGGCGATTTCCACTCCGCAAATCACCAGCACGGTGTTGCCTGCGGCAATCACGGGTATGGTTTTTCGTTTGCGTTCGGGAATTTTTTTGTCGATAAAGTACCTGTTCAGCGGTTTTGTGCCGCCGCCGAATTTGGTAAACACGTCGCCTTGTTCAAAACTTCTTATAACGGCATTTTGGGGCAATTTTCCAAAGTCGATTGTCAAACAATTTTCGGTTTTTTGCTTGGATATCGTAACGGTGCCGAACGGCGTTTGTACGTGGCTTGCCGGTTCAAAACAAAACGGCTCGCAGTCGTAGGTGTTTTGCGGTTCGATGCTAACCATGTCGTAGTCGTTTACGGCAACGTAGTCAAACGGCAAGTTTATGCTTTTCCCTCCGCTTTTGTTTGCCAAGTTGCAAATATCGGCAAGGTGGACGGATTCCACGTCGTAAAAAATGCCCAGTTTGGCAAAAGTCTTTTTCAAAATTCGGTAGGAAATCGGCGCCGGCAATTTTAGCAAATCGCAGGGGATTTTTGCGGTTTTTCCACAGGTTACCACTGACGAATCGTCGGCAAGCGCGTTCAGGTAGTCGTTGTCCGCCGCGATATTTTGGGCAAACCGTTCTATGTTTTGTTCCACGCTAGGCACAATTTGTTTTAGACGTGGCATAATTTCGTGCCGAACGTAGTTCCTGCGGTAGTGCAAGTCGTCGTTGGTGCAGTCCGTAACACAAGGAACGTTGTTTTGTTTAACGTAGTTTTCGATTTGCTCTTTTGTTACGTCTATGAGCGGGCGACAGTATTTTCCGCTTATTTTTCGTATTCCGCACGCGCCTTCGGCTCCGCTTCCGCGTATGATGTGCATAAGCACTGTTTCGGCATTGTCGCTTGCGTGGTGCGCCAAACAAACGATGTCGCAATCCAGCGCGGCAAACACTCGGTAGCGCAAAATTCTTGCCGCGGTTTCCAACGAAATTTTGTTTTTTTCACTATAACTAGGTGCGTCCACGCAAAACGTGCGGCACTCTACGCCCAGTTTTTGGCAGTAGTCGGCAACAAAATCGCAATCGGATTGCGCTTCTTTTCGGATTTGATGGTTTACCGTAACAACAAAAAAGTTCGGGCGCGGCGAAAGCGAGGCAAAGCAATGGAGCATTGCCATGGAATCTGCACCGCCCGACACGGCAAGCGCGTATTTTTTTGTCAAATCTACGGTAATTTGCATTGTTTTTGCCTGCTTTTATGCTATTCCGCTTGCGCGGAGCAGTTTGGCTAGTTGTACGAATTGTTCCACGGAAAGTTCTTCTCCGCGGCATGTTGCGGATAGTCCTGCCTTTATTAGGATGCTTTCGGCAATGGTTCTGTCTATTTTGAAGCCGACAGTCAAATTGTTTACAAGTGTTTTGCGGCGCATTGCAAATGCGATGCGTACCGTCTTGCGGAAAAACGCATGATCGTCTATGTCGAATTTGTTGCGGTTTATGTCCAGCCGAACAACCGCGCTGTCCACGTTCGGTTCCGGATAGAACAAATTTCTCGGCAAAATGCGGCACAACGTCACGTCGGCAACGGCATTTACTCCCACCGTGATTGCTCCGTATTGTTTCGTTGCCGGGCTTGCCGCAAGGCGTTCGGCAACTTCCTTTTGGATGGTAAGAGTAAGCGATTGCACGTGTTTGCCCTGCTCTACAAAATTCATAATAAGCGGAGTTGTGATGTAGTACGGAATGTTTGCCACAACCTTGTATTCGCAGCCGCACATGGATTCTATTTGCTCCATGGGGTAACGCATAACGTCGCCGATGACGACTTTTACGTTGTGTTTGTCGGCAAGAGTCAATGCCAAAATCTTTTCCAAATTGCGGTCGATTTCCATTGCAACCACGCGATCGGCACGGTCGGCAATTGCTCGCGTAAGCGTACCTGCGCCTGCGCCGATCTCCAAAACGACGTCTTCACTGCCGATTTCGGCATCGTTGGTTATGGACGAAAGCACGTTTCCGTCGGTTAAAAAATTTTGACCGAACTGTTTGTTAAAGCGAAATCCGTTTTCTTTTAGGATTTGTTTTACGTCCACACTTGCGCCCTCCGATATATTTTTGGTATTGTAGCACAAAGCGTGACAAAAAGCAAAAGAAAAACGCGTCGGCAACAAAAAAAGTTGCGTTTTTGCCGCAAAAAGCGGTATCTGTAATAAATTTTGCTTTTTTGCATAATTTATTACCGCAAACGGAGGATTTTTTTGTTTACATACGGCAATCTTTTGGACGAAATGCAAATGTTTTGTCGTTTCGGTGCGGAAACGGGCATAGTGGGGGAAAGCGAGCTGGGGCAACAAATTCCTTACGTTTTTGTCGGGCAAAAAAACGGCAATTGTATGATTGTTCAGGCTGCAATCCACGCGCGGGAACACCTTACGGCGTTGCTTGCCGTTTGCCAAGCCAAGTACTTGCTAAAAAACTCCTCGCTTACATTGCTTGGCGGCATATATTTTGTTCCTATGGTCAATCCGGACGGCGTTCGGTTGTGCCAAGAAGGGGTAAATTGTTTGGACGGGGACGATCGTAGGGCGGCAATCGCAATAAACAGGGGTATGGATTTTTCGTTATGGAAGGCAAATGCCAAGGGCGTGGATTTGAACGTCAATTTCGATGCCGAGTGGGGCTGCGGAACGGAAAACGAGTTTGAGCCTGCTCCGCAAAACTACGTAGGAACCAAGCCGTTTTGCGCGGCGGAAAGTCGTACTCTCAAAGATTTTACTCTTCGCCTGAACCCCTGCGTAACGCTTTCCTACCACCTAAAAGGGCAGGAAGTCTATTGGCAGTTCAACCAAGAAGGGGAAGCCGCCGAGCGGGACGAAAAACTTGCCAACGCCATTGCCGCATACACAGGCTACACGGTAAAAACCACCCCGGGTAGCGTGGGCGGCTACAAAGATTGGTGCATACAAACGCTAAAAATTCCGTCGTTTACGGTAGAAGTCGGCAGCGATGACTTTCCTCATCCCTTTCCGTATTCGCAATTCAGGACGATTTACGAGCAAAACGCCGATTTGCCTCGCAGGCTGCTTAACACCGTTGTAAACATGCGGCAATCGTGACGCTTTTTTGTCGGCAGCTATCGCAAGTATATAATATTTTGGTCATATTTTTACTCATAAAGCCGCACAAAAGCCGTCGCTTTGCCCGTATGAACGGCAAAAGCGTTGACACGTTGCGGCTTTTTGCGGTATAATGGAGCAAATTTACAGTGGCGGAGTTTGCTCTGATGTTTGTGAACTTACTTAAACATCGCCTATACGTTCGCATAAAGCTGGACTTGACGCCCGAAGCCGTTGCGAGAATAAGACGGAAACTTTTGGATTCCGTCAGTTATTGTGCTGCGATTTGTTTGTATTTGTTTATGAACGCTTCGTTGATTTCCTTGCTGGGATTCAAATTGACCTGCTCGCAGGACCTTTTGCAAGGATTGTCGGTCGGCGAAAAAATCATTTGTTCGGTGTTGCCCGTCGCAATTTATTTCGTTCCGAGATTTAACATTGTGGCAACGCTTGCTTCGCTGGTATTTGCGTGCATGGGCATTGTCGGTTGCGTCGTTTGCAAATGCAACGTACAAAAACCCAAAGCGGCGCACGTTCGCACCGGAAGCGGCAGTTTTATCGCTAGTTCTTGCGGATATTCCGCACCTTACTACAAACTACATTCTCAATTTTTGTGCTAAATATTGGCGCCGATTGCGTCGACGCTTTTTCGCGCGCAAAATCGGTTATTTT
>CAKRAM010000140.1 GCA_934294965.1 uncultured Clostridia bacterium | reverse complement strand
ATTCAACTGACACTTTCGTTGTTTTTTACACTTTTCTATGACCTTTCTACAAAAAAAACGGCGAAACCGTTGTAGGTTAAGCCGTTATAGTGTTACTTGTTAAATTATTGCACGCCGCCGTCGTTGATGAACAAAACCCCGATTGTGTTTGCACCGCAATGAGTTGTTACCGTGCAACCGGCGGTTGTTTCCAGCACTTCGTCGAAAATGCCCCAACTTTTTACCGCTTCCACCACTTTTTCCGCAATTCCCGCGTCCATTTTGGTGTGTGTTACAAAGCAACGAGTTTTGTCCGGATTGGTGTACTTGTTCTTTACGTAGGCTACGTATTTTTCCACGCAACGAACGTATTTGCCGAAAGGCTTTTTGCCTACGCCCATTTTGCCGTCGGAAACTTCGATTATCGGACGAATCATCAAAAGGTTTGCGCCGAAGTACATAAGCGAAGAACATCTTCCGCCCTTGTGCAAAAATTCCAAATTTTCGATGATGAAAGAGGCTTGAACCGCGCCGCTGCGAACGTTTTCACGCGCGACGATATCGGCAGGACTCATACCCTTTGCAGCCATATCGCATGCATCCAACACAAGCAGCCCTGTGCCGGTGGAAAGGTTGCGGCTATCCACAACGTAAACGTTTTTAAGCGAGGAAGCAGCCTGCGACGCCGAAGCGTAGGAGCCGGACATCTCCGCCGAGATATCGAAGTGAATAACTGCATCGTAGCCTTCGTCCAAAAACGACTTGAAGAACTCCGCATATTCCTGTTCGTTACGACATCCCGATTTGGGCAAAATTTTGTTTTTTGCGTAAAAATCGTAAATGAAAGACGGTTGGATGGTGACGCCGTCCAAGTAGTCGTCCTTGCCCAGCGATACGTGCAAAGGCATTATTCCTACGTTATATTTTTCTACAAGTTCGGGGGAAAGATCGCAGGTACTATCCGCTGTAATTTTTATTTTCATTTTAACCTCTCAATTTGCGTCAACGCGCAAACGTTTATGTATCCAAGCGTAAATGCGCTCCGCGTCGTATTAGACGTTAGCCGACCGATCGACTAGATTTTTTCCGACAACGAGCAATTTTAGTACAGAGTACTAAAACCAAGCTGAAAGATGCATATATTTTTTTGTAAACTTTTCAATTTGGGCATTTGTTTGAAGCAACTACGCTAAAAAACTTCCTTGCTGCCGCTAAAAGAACATTCTTCGTCGATGACGTTGGTTTTGTCGATAATGCGAGTTACGCCAACAACCGTCGTATCCGACGGAACGTTTTTAAGCACAACGGAGTTTGCGCCGATTTTGACGTTATCGCCAACGGTTATGTTGCCCAAAACTTTTGCGCCTGCGCCTACTACCACGTTGTTGCCCAGCGTGGGATGGCGTTTGTTATGCTCCTTGCCCGTTCCGCCCAAGGTTGCGCCTTGGTAAATCGTGCAGTTATCACCGATGACGGCGGTTTGACCGATAACTACGCCCATGCCGTGGTCGATGAACAAATTTTTGCCGATTTTTGCGCCGGGGTGGATTTCGATACCCGTAAAAAACCTGCACAGTTGCGACAGCAACCTAGCCAAAAAACGCAGGTGTATTACGTAGAAAAAATGCGCAACGCGATGCCAAATTATCGCATGCACGCCCGGGTACAGCAAAAAGATTTCCAACGCGCATCTTGCGGCAGGATCTCGCTGTTTTATTGATTTGAAAAAACCGACTTTTTTAGGTTTTTGTTTCTTCATTGTTTTGGCAAATTCGGCGGATTTGCAAGCAGTACGCACGAAGGAAACAGCCGCACGCAAGGCTTTGCACGATTTGATCGACTAGGCACACTTACAACTGCGATGCGCTTTGTGTTACGGTGTGTTTATCTTAAAATAACAACTCGTTTCTATACACCGCAAAAAAACATCTAAACAGGTTTATCCCAAAGGAAAACACTTGTTTTCGGTTGCACAAAACCCAAAGTTAAAACTCTCTGCTGCCTACGGCGAACAATCTACCTAATTGAATAAATTATACAAAAATTGTTGGTATGTGTCAAATAATTAGCGGAAAAATAGCCGCTTGTTACGGACTTTGGCAGAAAAAAAGCACGATTTTATGTCAAAAAATGTAACAATCTACTTTAAGCACACTTTGGCAAGCAAAAAAGCCGCAAATAGCGGCTTTGAATTTTGTCGATTTAGTTATTTATTATTATTGCATTGCCGGCAAAACGCTTGCCCGTTCGCGCAAAATTGCCGCGTTACAATTACTTTGTTACCAAGCGCACTTGCCCCATCGGCGTAACTTTGCCGTCCGCAACCAGCAAACCGCCCTCGTGCCACATTTGATAGACGGGTAGTCCCAAGTCCCTTATTGCGCGCGCCGTGCATTGATTTTGCAAATCGGTATCCAAAAAGTGGACTTCCAAATCCAATCCGCAAACAAGCGCCAAACCGTTCCAAATGCCGTAACCATTGTAGTCCTCGTCCGGGGTGACGTGGTAGGTTTCCAGTTGCAACATCGCTCCTGCCGAAGCGCCCATAACAATGCCGTTAAAATGCTTTACGGCGTCGGTTATTCCCAATTCTTGCATGCGTGCGATGGCTTTTTCCGGCATGCCGCCGCAAAAAAACAGCACGTCGGCATCGGCAATTTGCGCAAGTTTATCCCGATTGTCAAAATAGTTGAGCCAATCGACGGGCATATTGTACGCAACAAACGGCGCGGTGATATTTTGATATTTTTCTCCATGCGTGCCGTACAGCGACTGCCAAGAATCATTGTCGAAAACGTCTTTTTCCCTGTAAGCAAGGGGAATAATGAGCGTTTTTTTGCCGTAAAGAAGGGGCGAAAGGGTGTTTTTTGCCCAATCGCCGTCAAAATTGTAGTAATTCAGTAGTACGTTTGCTTTCATAATTTTTTGATGACTTACGTCGAATTTTTGCCTGCCCGACTTTAATATTTTACTATGCCGTTTTTGTCCACGAAGGCATAGGCAATTTTGGGTGCGGGGATTTGGTTATCGGTGATATGTATCGCCGAAGTGAGCAACTCGATTGCCTCGTTGACGTTTTTGCCGTTGTGGTAAACAGTGGCGATAACGTCGCCCTTTTTGACGGTTTTGCCAAGTTCGGTGTGCATAACAACGCCGACCGAGTAGTCGATTGCGTCCTCTTTTTTCATTCTTCCGCCACCCAAAAGTGTTACCGACCTGCCGATATCAGCCGCAACCATGGAAGAAACGCAGCCGTCACGGCTTGCAAGAACGTCCACGGGAGTGCCGAGAGTGAATTTTTGCGGATTGAAAATGTACGAAGGATCGCCGTGTTGCGCCTCCACCATTTCGGCAAGTTTTTTTAGAGCCGCACCGCTTTCAATTGCGTTAGTTACGGCTTCTTCGGCGGTCTTAACGGTATATTTGCCCGTCAAAACAAGCAGTTTTGTGGCAACTTCGTCAATTTCGCGATACAAACGGTTCTTTTTGCCGTTCAAAACCTCAATTATGCCGATAACTTCCAGCGCGTTGCCTACGTGATCGGAAAGAGGCTGTTGCATATCCGTGATGAGCGCGCCCATCTTTTTGCCGCCCAGCGTGCCGATTTTTACCATTTTTTCGGCAAGGACCAGCGCCGATTCAGGATCGGGCATAAACGCACCGCTACCGTACTTTACGTCCAGCAGAATTGTATCCGAACCGCTGGCAAGTTTTTTGGACATTATGCTGCCGCAAATGAGCGGTATGCTGTTTACCGTGCCGGTTACGTCGCGAAGGGCGTAAAGTTTTTTGTCCGCTGGGGCAAGGTTGGCGGTTTGTCCGATTACGGCGCAGCCGACGCTTTTTACAACGCGGAAAAATTCCTCTTCGGACAGACTTGTGTCGAAGCCGGGAATACTGTCCAATTTGTCTATTGTGCCGCCTGTGAAGCCCAAGCCTCTGCCGCTCATTTTTGCCACGTAAACGCCGCAGCAAGCCAAAATGGGGGCAAGCGCCAACGTTGTGCTATCTCCAATGCCGCCGGTGGAATGCTTGTCTACCACGCAGCCGCCCAATCGGGACATATCCACCACGTCGCCACTGTGCAACATAGCATCGGTCATATCGAAGGTTTCGCGGTCGGTCATGCCGTTTAGAAGTATTGCCATAAGCAACGAAGAAATTTGATAGTCGGCAATTTCCCCATTGGTGAAGCCGTCCACAAAATACTTGATTTGCTCGGTGGAAAGTTCGCCTTTATTCTTTTTTATTTCGATAACGTCCAGAATGTTCATAACTACTCCTTGCGGCATGTGCCTATGGATTGAATGATAATTATATCATATTACCGTTGCCATTTCAATATAATTTTGAATTTTGTTGCGCGGTTTTTGACGACTTCCGCTTCATATGCAAAAGCGACTTGCCATATAGTAAGATGAACGCTGTCGCTTATGCGGCTTTTGAGGTAAAAAATGAATAAACCTACTACAAAAATTGTTGCAATCGTACTAATTTTGACCTGCTGTGCTTTGTCCGCAATGACGTTTGCTTTGTCCGTGAAAGATGATGCCGACACCGCTATTGTTGCATACACGGTTGCCATCGACGCAGGACACGGCGGAATTGACGGCGGAGTTGTGGCAAGCGACGGCACAAAGGAATCCGACTTGAACTTGACGTACGCACATCAACTGAAAAAGTTGTTTGAGTTAGGCGGTTTCAACGCCGAGATGACTCGCAGCACAAGCGCGGGACTTTACGGCTTGCCCACGAAAGGCTTCAAGCGCAGGGATATGGTGGCGCGAAAGAAAATTGTTGCCGATTGCGGCGCAAACGTTTGCATAAGCGTGCATATGAACAAGTTTGCCGACAGCACGCGTTCGGGCTGCCAAGTGTTTTTTCAAAAAGGGGACGAGGAAGGGGAAAAACTTGCCGTCGCTATTCAACAAAATTTGAACGCGGCAAGCGGAGGCAACTACTCGGCACTTTGTGGTGACTACTTTATGTGCAGGGAAATCGGCTGCACCGCCGTTATTGTGGAATTTGGATTTTTGAGCAACGAGACCGAATGCCGACTGCTTTGCACCGACGAATACAAAGAAAAACTGTGCAATGCCGTGTACTGCGGATTGTTGCAGTATTTGTGCAGGTAGCCTACCACCGGCTTGCCGGTTTCCGCCGGTTCGCGTGCAAGGATTTTCCGACCAGACGTGCAACGCAGGCGAAGCCTGTTTCAGTTGGTTCGTGCGCGGTGTTTGTTGCGGTTTGCAATTGTTGGCATTGCAATGCTGGCGCGTACTAATACAAAGCCGATTGATACAACGTAACCAACCATGCGATAACGTCATCCCTAGCGTAAGTCGAAGGATCCCCTTGAGAGGGACCTTATGAAAAACATGATGCTTGTCGCTACACACTACCGACGTTTACAATGCGTCCGTTCCCGGGGATGTTTAGACAGGCTCAACATGACATATGCAAGCACCAACGACAATATTGAATGTTCAAAAAATTATAAAAATCGAAGGGGCTTTTACCAAAGTTTGCCGGCAATAAAAAAATGCTGGAAAATGTGGTAAAATTCGGCGGAAAAACGGCTTGCAAAACAGGCAATTTTTGAGCACAAAGGTAATATCGGAAATTTGTATAATCTTTGTGGATAAGTGTGGCGTAAAAGGTTTATTTTAGACATAATTCGCGTAAAAATAGTCGAAAAACACTTTTTAACGGCATTTTGGGCAAAGTTATGCACTTATCCACAGAGTTATCCACATTTTTTCACAAGCGTGTGGACACGTTGTTTCATATTTTCGTGAAACCTATCACTATCATAGAAGCCAAACATTTTGTCCGATTTTGCCATAACATTTGGCTGCAAAAATCACGCGTTTTTGTTCAAAAATTCGGTATTCTCCGGATAATTTTGTAAGTGCATTTTTTCTGCCGAGGACTTCGATTGGTGCGACATTTGCTACACCACTTTTACAAGCATTACTGAATAATGAACGCTAAATTGAAAAGCCGACAAGAACGTAAACAGGGCTGTCTGCCCCCACAAAGCGCAAACAAAAATAGTTACAATTACACTTGGAGAAATTAAATTTGTACCGCTATTTCAAGCCAAGCACATACGCCGGATCGACATCCAACAATGCGCACAAATTGGCAAAAGTATCCAGTGCGGGCATTTTATCCCCCTTAACATAATGAGATATCGTTTGTTGAGAGATTCCCAATTTTTTTCCTATTTCGGTGTGTGTCATACCGCTTTCTTTAATTGATTCTCCGATACGAGCCTGTATTGTTTCAAGAATAATCATAATTCACCTCACAATGAATTTACAACCAATGGGCGTAAATGTCTTGACATACGCCTATTGGGCGTGATATAATTCTGTAAGAATACCTGTTGACAAACGTACTTGTTGTAAATTTTGCAACAATGCCCTATTGCCTAACGGCAAATTTTCAGCAGTATATTCTATAAATACACTCAACAAGGAGAAAGGAAACAATGGATTACGAAAAAACACTGCAAGCCGCTCTTAACGAGATGGAAAACGCACAATTTGAGGAGGCTGCAAATCATTTCGATTTAGTCGTTGTGGAAATGGGCGTTCACCCGGAGGCATCGTTTTTTAGAGCATACTGCAAATGCCACGTTGGCAGCCTAAGAGATATTCCTAATCAAGCTATACTATTTACAAATGCTTTTAGTGCTTATGTAAATTCATTAAAGACACTTGAAAGCGAAAGCGAAAAAGAACAAAAGATGAAAGTCGCCGTGGACAAACTCTCCGAATTGATTTCCTTCTTCTCGTCTAATGCGTCTAGAACACAATTTTTGGCGCCTTCCGTAGGCATAAGTATTACCAGAGCGACAAAAAACATGTCCGACAACTGCGCAAAAATTATACAAACTTCCGGTATTAAGGTTGAAGCATCGGCTCTCAACAACATAAACACTTCTAGCAAAAACAATAAAAAAATGATGTTCTTGCTAATTGGCTTGGGTGCGGCAGGCGTCTTGGCATTTATTATTTATGAAGTAATAACATGGAGTAGGATATTAAAATAGTATGAAAATAAACAAAATATTTGCCATGTTGGCTTTGTTGATGTCCATAAGTATGTTTGGTTTGCTACTGCCGGAATCCTTTCTCGTGATAAAGTCTTTTTATCCGTTTGTATCAAAAACAAGATTGAGCGGCATGGACATTTTGTCGTTTATAAGCGCTAAAAACGTGACAATAATATTCTCCATCGCAACTTGCATAGTAAGCTTTGTAAACATATTTTTCTCCCGCAAAGCACTTGCAATTATTAATTTGGCTTTAATAGGGATTACCGGCACATTAACGATTATTGCATTTATAGCGTACATAAGCGCATATACGTTTAGCTACTTTGGTTTTTCAGGCGTACTGTACATAATTTCGCTTATTGCAAATATTGTGCTGAATATAATTATGTGTTCGTACGATAAAAAGAATGACGCAAAAGCCGAATACGACTTTTCAGACGTCATAAAATAGCGTTACACTATAATCAAAATTAAAAGGCATCCGAAAGAGACTATTGCTCGGATGCCTTTTGCTTTGTACCGCCGATTGCTACGGATTTAATTTGTTCGTATGCGGAGTTGATTGAGTGTTTATGTTGGTTACGTTGCAATGCTTATTGCACGACTACAAGGTGTCCGTTCCCGGGGATGCTTCGACTGCGCTTCGCTCCGCTCAACATGACATGTTGGAAGCCAATTGTGGCGATTGTTAGTCAACAAAAACCGTCAACGCAAACAACAAAGCAATTTTTACAGTTGAAAACAGTTAATCAGTATTTCATACGAACCTGCGAAACCGGCTTGCCGGCGCTCAACATGACATATTGTAGCAACCTTTAGTGCTGCAATTATTATCATGGCTTTCTGCGGAATAATGTCTGAAACGACCTAATATTGTTACGATGTTAATATTACAGCCCCAAGATGCGTTCACAAGCGAAAACGACGTCTTTGAAACTTTCTTCTTCGAAGGGGGATTTTAGTCCGCATGCCGAAAGCAATTCCACAAAGGTTTTTGTGCCGCCATAGTCCAAAAATTTGATGTATTTTTGGAATGCAGACTTGTAGTCGTCCAGCGAAAGCGCCAAAAATTGCAATGCGGTGAACTGAGCAAGGCAGTAGTCGATGTAGTAGAACGGGCTTTCAAAAATATGCGCCTGACGTTGCCAACGACGACCGTCTTCCAAGGCAGGGATTCCTTCGGTAGTCATGGAAGGCAAAAATTCTTTTTCCAACTTGTTATACAACTCGTTACGCTGTGCGGGAGTCATTTCAGGATTGTCATAGCAGGTTTGTTGGAAGCAATCCACAGTTGTGCCATAGGGAATGAACGTTACCGCACCGCCGATATGCGTAAACTTGTACTCTTCCGTTTGTTCGCCGAAGAACAAATCTATCCAAGGATATGCCAAAAATTCCATAGACATGCTGTGGACTTCGGCAGTTTCCATGGAGATGCTGCTTAAAAAGTCGCTTTCGATGAAGAAGGACTTATAAAACTCCAACGCGTGGCCGAATTCGTGCGTGAGAACGTCTATATCCCCGGAAGAGCCGTTCCAGTTGGACAAAATGAATGGCAATTTGTACTTGGGCAAACCTTCGCAGTAGCCGCCGCCCCATTTGCCTTCGCGACTCATTACGTCGAAGCATTCGCTATCTACCATGGTATCGAACAATTTGCCCGTTTCGGGGGACATTTCGTTGTACATTTTGGAAGCGTTGGCAAAAATTTGTTCGGGCGTGCCGTGCGGTTTGGGCTCTACTTTGGTGAATACGGAATAATCGTAATAGTACTGCTTTTCGATGCCGAGATCGCGGCTGACCTTATTGCGAATTTTGTTTGACAAAGGCACAAGGTATTTTAGCACATTGGCACGGAATTTTGCGATATCTTCCTTGCCGTAGCAGTTGCGTTGCATGTTTAGGTAGCCGAGTGGAGAATAGCCCTTGTAGCCGCATTTTTTGCCCATTTTGGTGCGTACGGCAACAAGTTTGTCGTAGATTTCGTCCAAAGCCGCGCCGTTATCTTTGAGCGCTTGCCCCCAAGCGTACACCGCTTTTTTGCGAAGTTCGCGGTCGGGATGTGAAAAATATTTGCCGATACCTGCCATTGTGAGTTTTTCGCCGTTGAAATCGATAACGATGCCGCTCATCAACTTTGTGTAACTTGTGGTAAGTTTGTTTTCTTCCACACGATCGGCAACGATTGCCGGGTTTGCCGCATCCACTGCCATTTGCAGGTTTGTGAACATGACCGCAGGAAAACGCTGCTCTATTTGCTTGCGGAAAGGCGTTGCGAGGTAGCACTTGGCAACCTCCGCGCTTGCAACGGCAATTTCCGGAGTAAGCTCGTCCAAATAGTCCTGCTCTGCCGCGTAGAACTCGTTGCGAGTATCCTGCGTGAAGCGAATAAACGCAATGCGCATGTTGGTGCCGGTGTCAATGGAAAATTGACGATATTCCTCGTGCACGGCGTAAAACTCTTCCACGGATTTGGCGCTTGTCAGGCGTTTCTTAAATTCGTCGAACTTAACTAGCAATTCGTCCTTGTTCGGGCGAACGTATTGGATTTGAGATAACTTCATATATGTATTCCTCCATTAAATGTCGATAATACTCCGACCAAACGTGCAACGCAGGCGTAGCCTGTTTACGTTGGTCCACCGCCGAGGGCGTTTAGAATGTATGTTGCAATTCCGGCAATTGAACGTTTTTGCCAAACACGGTTTTACTTTGTCAAGTCGGTGGATTGCTCCACTTTTGCCAAAAAGTCCAAAACGATTTGTGTGTAGGCGGCGTTATCCGCGCGGAAACTGCGGGCATGCCCGGCGCCGTGGATTAGGTGCAACTCCGAAAGTTTGTTTTTGGTTGCCGCAAACATATCCTCGGAATTGTGCGGCAAAATGAATTGGTCGTCCGTGCCGTGAATGAAGCAAATTGGCGTTTGACTGACTTTTACGCAGTCGATTGGGTTGAACGCCTTAAAAGCGTACTTCATTTTGTATTTGGATTCCATGTTGGCAAAATCCACAATCGGGAAGGACGGCAAATGCACTTGGCGGGGGCAAAGTTCCCTGTAGTACGCCATGGTTTTGGAATAGGAACAATCGGCAATAACCAAATTTACGTCGTCGCGCAAGTCCAACACGCCCAAAGCGGTTGCCGCACCCATACTTTCGCCGTGCAAAGCAACAAAGCAATCTTTGCCGAATACCTTTTGGGCGTAGTCGATGACGCCGGACAAATCCCGACGTTCGAAGCAGCCCAGCGTTGTGTAGGTACCTTCGCTCTCACCAAAAGATGCGTGATCGTACAACACGAGGTTATAGCCGGCGTTGTAGAAAATGGTTGCATACTTGATGGAATTTAGGCGATTCCAAGTGTGACCGTGACAAAAAATTGCAACCTTGTGCCGAGTGTTGTTTGCATCAGCAGGATTGAACACCACTTCGCCGCAAACTTTGCCTTGAAGCCCGTCAATGGAAAACGGCTGCTTTTGCCAAATATTGTCGTAGTCGTAAAAACTGACGTGTTCGGCAGTGTGCTGGCGTTCGCGCGCTTCCGCAAAGGTGTGCGCGGGCGGTCTTGTTGCTTGTTTTAGTACGATTTTTGCCACTATTGCCGCAAAAATGAAGTACAACGCGGCAAGTTCGAAAACGCACAAAATAACTATTGAGTACCAAGGCATTGCGTTTTTCTCCTATTGTTACAAATTGTTTAGGCAGACATAATTGCCGAAAAAGTTTTTGCCGAATGGTTTCGGCGTGAGTTGAATTTGCTCTTATTCGGACTATATCGGCAACGCTCAAAACGCTGCTCGACTTTCGGATAGTCCGTTACATATTTGCACTTCGGAGCCGTACCTGCGACGATTGATTGCAAAAATCGACGACAAAATAAAGCGTTTGCAGCAATAAATGAGCAAAATTGGCGAATTTTTCTATACTATGTGTGAAATAGTGTTATGCATTACGTCGACATCTTGAAATAGTTGCGGCAACATGGACTACTTTTCTTCCAAAATCGTGCCGCTTTTTGCTTGGGTTGCCAAAAACAAAATATCCTTGGCAACGGCAGCCGGTGTGTAAACGGTTGTGTGCGTTTGCTTGCAAAATTCGTCCAAATCTTGCTCTGACAAATGCGCGCACATTTTTGTTTGCACCACGGGAGGACAAACGCAGGTTACCGATATGCCGTAGTACGCCCACTCCTCCGCCAAACTTTTGGTAAGCCCGATGACGGCGTGCTTTGTCATTGCGTAGCCGACTTCGCAGGAAGCGCCGTGCAGTCCCCAAATGGAAGAAACGTTTACCACCGAAGGACTTTGTGCCGATTTTAGCAAAGGCAGGCACAACCTGCAACAATTGTACGCCGAAAGCGCATTGATTTGCCACATTTTTTCCACTTGACAGGCGTCCACGTCCTCCACCGTGCCGACAACCGAAATGCCGGCAACGTTTACCAGCAAATCTATTTTTTTGTAGTAGAGGGCAATTTGCTTGAAGGCTTGCTCCACTTGCTTTTGGTCGGAAAAATCCGCCTTGAACAAATGAACGTCACCGCCCGCAGCGTTTAGTTCGGCTTGAATACGTTCCGCCGCTTGTTTGTTGCTGTTGTAAAATGCAAGCACTCTGTAGCCGCTAGCCGACAAAAGACGCGCGGTTTGCTCCCCTATGCCACCGCTTGCACCGGTTACTATTGCTGTTTTCATTGAAGTTGCTCCGACAATATTGCCCACTGCTCGGTAAGTTCGGCAAGGGTTTGCTCCACTTGGTTAAGCTCGGCAACAATTTGCGACGTTTTTGTGTAGTCCGCCGCTATGGTAGGATTTGCAAGCAAAGCGTTAAGTTCGTCCGTGCGCTTTTCCGCCTGCGTTATTTGATTTTCCAACTCTTTTATCTTTTTTGCAAAATTGGTTTGTTCGGCACGCTGTTTGGCGTTGCGATAGGTACTTTGAGGGGATTTTTGCTGTTGCAAAATTGACTTATCGACGGTTGCCTGCGCGGCGGCCTCCTTTTTGCGGCGCATAAACTCGTTGTAGTCGCACTCGTACTCGGTAAGTTTTTTGTCCTCTATTTCGGCAATTTCCGAAGCGACGGCTTGAACAAAGTACCTATCGTGCGAAACAAACAGCACCGTTCCCGTGTAGTTCATTAGCGCCTGTTCCAAGGCTTCGCGACCGGGCAAATCCA
>CAKRAM010000139.1 GCA_934294965.1 uncultured Clostridia bacterium | reverse complement strand
GGGGTAGGCTTACAGCGAATTCAGCATGTTTTGAATAAGGTCATTTACGTTCATCAATTTCCAATTGTCCAGTTTGGTTTGTTCGGGATCCTTTGTCAGGTAGAAACTTTGCGGCGTAACGGTGGCGCCGGTGGCGTATTTTGCCACAAGGTAGTCTTCCGTCCAGCCGTTAGCGATAATAGCCATTTTGTAGGTATCGTCGGTGGAAATCGTCAAAACTCCGCTGTCCACAAGATCGCCCATGGTAAGCGTTGTCATAATGTCGTTTACGCCGTTACCGCTGCTGATGTTCGCTAGCGTTTTGTCGGCAATTTTTGCATTTATGCCTTTCACTTGGTTGCCTGCGCTGTCTTTCCAAACGGCGCCGTCCTTGGTGTAGCCGAGAACAATGCCCATGCTCATTTCGTTCATGCTAGAAGCAAGTTCGCCAATGGGCTTGTCGGCAAGCGCGTTCAAAATGCAGTTGTCGGCGGTGTTGTCCATCACGTCGGCAAGGGTAAGTTTGTTTATTTGTGTCTTAAGTTTTGCGTTGTCGGATAGTTCCGTAACGGTCATATCGGCAATAATTTTGTTGACGCCGGAGGTTGCCGAGCCGTCGCTGTTCGTCCATACTGCGGCGTAGCATTCGTCGGTGTGGGTGTGAGCGGTGGCGGTGCATGTCAGTTCGGCAAGATAGTACTTGCCGCCTTCCAAAACATATGTTTTTCCGTCGCTTCCTGCGTACGCGGTTGTAGTGCCGATTTGTGTAAAGGTTACGCCTTCCGACGCTTCGGTTCTGGTGTATCCGAGAGCCGCGCCCACTTTTACGTCGTTGATTCTTGTGCCGATTTCGCTAATTTTACAGGTTGCAAGTTCCTTAATCAGTCCGTTTGTACCTGCCGCTTCGGTATCCAAAACGTCGCCCAACGTGAGGTTATCAAATTCGCCGGAAAGTTCGCCGATTTTTTTGCCTGCCAATTTTTGTAGCAGTTTGTTGGAGGTAGAATCGATATCTATCACTTCGCCCAGCGTCACGTCGCTAAGTACAGATTGAATTTTGTCGCTGTTCAGTTCGCCCACGGTCAGCGGAGAAAGTTTTGAAAGTATTCCGCTTGCGGGGACGTACTTAACGCCTTCGATTTCAATTTCGCCAACGCAAGCCGAGTGGTCGGTTCGGGTGCATTTTTCGTACCAAACGCCGTCTTGCTGTTTGTTGCCGAGCAGTTCGCCAATGGCAACGCCGTTTATTGCCGTTTCCAGTTCGCCTATTTTGGTGTCGGCAATGGATTTTAGCATGCTAGGCACGTTGTCGCCCAAAACGTCGTAAAGCGTTGCCGTGTTGATAAGGTCGCTAATATCGGTAAGTCCGCCAACGGTTTTTGCCGCAAGTTTGCCCGTTATGCCGCTTGTGCGGTAAAAGTAGTCCTGCGTGCTGTCGATTGTGCGAAGTTGGCATTGCTCGCCCTGCACGGTGTGCGTTGCGCCGCCTTCGTGCGTGCCTTCTTGGCACTTGGTAAACCAAACGTAGGCAAAGCATTCGACAGTGTGCGTGTGAGTGGTGTCGGTGCAGGTCAGTTCGGCAAGATAGTACTTTTTGCCTTCCTTAACTGCGTATCCGTCCGCAGTGCGGATAATTTTGCCGCCGTCCAACGTGTCGATTATTGTCGATTGGTCGACGTCTTGGCGGTAAAGTCCCAAAATTCCGCCGAGGTAAAGTTTGTTGACCGCGTCGCCCATGTTGGCAATGGTAACGTCGGCAAGCGGAGCAAGCATTTGAGGAAGATTATCGCCCAAAACCGAACCGAGTGTAACGTCGCCGGCCAAAATGTCGTTCAGATCTGACAGGTCGTTTATCGTCTTGTCGGAAAGTATTCCTTCGATGCCGTCGGTTGCGGTGTGCAGTCCGTCGGTTGCAAATTTGTAGTCGGTGCCGGTTGCAAAGTGGTCGTGAGTTTCGCTGCAACCTGCCGCGCAAGTTTTGTACCAAACAAACGTGTAGCAATCGGCTGTATGAGTTGCGTCGTGCGCGTCGTTTTTGCAGTTTAGCGTAGCGACGTAAAGTTTGTCGCCGTCGGCTTTAAGAATGGTTGTCGTTGTGCCGAAGGTTATGGACAAAATTCCGTCCGCAACGGTTGTCGTTTTGGTCTTGTCGCCCACAAATTCCGCACGTTCGTATTCCAACAAACTTCCGATATGCACTTTGCCCAGTTCGTCGGCAATTTTGCTTACGGGAACGTCGGCAAGGGAGTTCAGCATGGGGGGAATGGTGGTCAGCAGGTCGCCGATTTTCATGTTGCCGATTTTCGCCATAATCTTGTCCGAGTTGCCGCTTGTCAGGTCGCCTAAGGTAATACCGATAAAAGCCGCAAAGATGCCGGTCGGCTTGCCGTGATATGAGCCGTCTATAAGCACTTCGCCTGCTGCAACGTGGTCGCTTTCGGAAGTGTGTGCGTCGTTTTCGCAAGCCGGTGCATACCAAACGTATTCAAAGCATTCCGCCGTGTGGCTATCGTGAGAGTTGTCGCAAACCGGTTTCGCTTCGTACCATTTTGCTTTGTCGTTTTCAAAGTCCGATGCCGAGCAAAGGGCGTATTTTCCGCCTTCTTGGCGCAAATATGCAACGGTGGTGTTGTCCGTTTGGCTTGCCGCAAGAGGCGTTTCGGTCGTGCCGATTTCTCCCACGGGATTTTTCACAAATCCGAACAACCCGCCCAAATCGAAAGAGGAAAGAAGGTTTGTATCGCGCACTTGGTTTATGGTAAGGTCGGCAATCGTGGCAAAAAATCCGTCGGCAGGTTTTCCGTCCGCATCTTCCCACACGCCGCTTTCTTCGTTGTATGTGAGCGAAAGCACGTTGCCTAGTTTAATATCGTTCAAAAGTTCGTCAGGGACAATATTGCCCGCGTCGCTTATCAAGGAATTGATTGTTCTTCCGCCCAAAAGAGAGGTGATAAGTTTGGATTCGTCGCCCAAAATGTCGGTGAAACTCAAATTGCCCAAAGTTTCCAACGCGCCGCCCGTTTTCATAAGCAAAAACAGGCTGTTGTCTCCGGAGAGTCCTTCCAGCATCTTGCCGATTTTGGTTTTGCCCAAAGCGTACATCAGTTTGTTGTCGGTACTGTCGTCCGAGGGGAACGCCGAGGGCATAACTTCGGCAAATTCCACGTCGGCAAAGCAGCCTGCAATGCCCACGCTTTCGTCTACGATAAGGTCGTAGAGAGAGCGTTTGTTCAGTTTTGCCACAGCCGATTCGCTCACAACTTCCTTGGGGTTGCCGTCCTCGTCTTTGCCGCCGAACATATTTACAACGGCGGTAACTGCCGAAAGTTTAATTTGTTTCAGCGTGCGCTGAAATCCGTTTTCACCGTCGGCATTGGCTTCCTTGCTCAAAAATTCCATCATGGGAATATCCGCAACGTCGCCTTCCAGTTTGATGCCGAACGCCGCTTCGGTGTCGATGTTGTAGGTTTGGCAAAACTCTCCGATGGTGTAGTATTTGCCGTCCTCACCCGTCACTCCGAGTTTGGTTTTGTATAAGTCGGATATGGCAACAAACATGTCGTAAATAGACATGCCTGCCAAGTCGCCTATGTAGGTTTTGCTGTTGGGCAAAACGTCCTCGGGATGAACCATCACAAGGCCTGCGTATGCCGCCATGCCGATTGCTCCCAAAAAGAACACTCCGCCCAGCACAAGTCCCAAAATAAATGCTATCGCTTTGTTCATATCAAATCTCCCTGATAGAATTTTTGCTATTTGCGTTTGCCGCAAACAAAACAATCGTTTGCGCAAAAAATTTCGTAGTAGTGTGATTGTTTTTACAATCTGGCAAAGTTTGCTTTAATTTTTGTTTAATTTTTCCAAATCCTTGCGCTCGGGAACAAAACTGTCAAAAATCATATTGTCAAAGTGCGCGCAAAGTTCGTCGTGTTGTTGTTGGCTTTTCACCGTCCAACAAATAATCGGGATTTTCTTTGCGAACTTTTTCACTGCTTTGCTGGTTGCAATCGTTGCCGCGTCGTATGCGATAAACTGGCTGCCGTTCCAATTGCACAGTTTCAAATTGCGCAAAAGCCACTTGGCAAATGCGGATAGGTTGGAATTTTTGTGGTCGCAGGAAAGTTGTCCGCGAATGATGTGCGGCGCGTGAACTTTCATCCAGCGAATAATGTACGGGTTGAAAGACTCTATGCAGTAGTTTCCCT
>CAKRAM010000138.1 GCA_934294965.1 uncultured Clostridia bacterium | reverse complement strand
CCCCTGCATAGCGGTTTTTCAGATACCTGTGCAAGGCTAGTTGAATGTTTATATTAGCGGACATTGTAATGCTGCTTGCGTGACTGCAAGGTGTCCGTTGTCGAGAATGTTTCGACTGCACTTCGTTCCGCTCAACATGACGTTTTTCCGACCACCGGTGGGAGCGTGTTTGCGACGAATGGGTGAAAAACGGACTGGGGGCGCGGAAGAGGAAAAGACTGACGGATTTCGACAAAATAGTAAAATTTAGTACCATAAATTTTACGTAAAACATTGACATTTTTGTTGGTATAATGTAATATAACATTGTGTACGACAAGGTAGGTTTTGACATATTAGGAACTAGGTGCGTGGAAGACCGACTTCTGTTTTTGCTAAATTTGCCTATACTATCGCAACATATCTTATTAAACTATGAGGAGTTTACTATGAAAAATAACAAGAAAAAGCGCGGCTTTACGATTATCGAATTGGTTATCGTTATCGCCGTTATCGCTATTTTGGCAGGCGTTCTTATTCCTACGTTCAGTAGCGTAATTGAAAAGGCAAACAGAACTGCACGTCTTGAAAACGCTAGAAACGCGTTGACGGCTGTTCTTGGTGAAGACTATGATATTAAAGGAGCATATATCCAAGTTGATGCTAGCCACTACTATCATTATGAAAACGGTCAACTTAGCACCGATGAAATTGATACTACAAAGACCGGTGTAAGTGAGCCCGATGTAACTACCTTTATTACGATTTACCATAATGCGACAACTGATCCGACTACACCTACCAATGGTTCTGTTACGAAATTGACCGATATTCCTGCCGGAGTTATTGTTTATACAAAATAGTAAAACATAATACAAAAAAAACACCGAACTGCAACAGTTTCGGTGTTTTTTTTATGCGGTTGGCGGTGGATAACGGCAATGCTACATCGAAAATCGCTAACGGCAATCGGCATTGCACACGAACCAAGGGAAACAGGCTTCGCCTGCGCGTGTGGTCGGAACGCTACGAGAAGGATTTTATTATTGCTTCGCCGACGCGGAGGGCGTCCACACCGCTGCTGACAATGCCGCCGGCATAGCCTGCGCCTTCCCCGACGGGGTACAAACCGCGAATATCGGCCTGAAAATCTTCACCGCGCACAATGCGTACCGGGGCGGAAGTTCGGGTTTCCACGCCTACGAGCGTTCCGCTTGTGGAAAAGCCTTCCATACGCTGTTCAAAATACTGCAAGCCGTCGGCTATGGTATCGTTGATTTCCGTAGGGAAAAGCGTACGCAAATTGCAGGGCGTTACGCCGCGCGGATAACTGCAACGCAAATCGATGGAGGTTGAGGCAACGTTTTGGACAAAATCTACCACGTTTTGTGCAGGCGCACGGAAGTTTCCGCCGCCGAGTTTGTAGGCTGCACGTTCCAAATCCTGCTGGAAACGCACTCCGCAAAGGCAATCGGCAACGTCGTAGCCCCAGCGAGCCATGTCCTCCAAGCCAACGTTTACAACAAGCGCACTGTTGCTGTTGTCGTCGTCTCGGGCATAGTTACTCATGCCGTTGGTAACAACGCTTTTCGGTTCGGAATTGGCGGCAATGATGCTGCCCCCGGGACACATGCAAAACGTGTAGCAACTGTGTCCGTCCCTGCCGTTGTACGCCATTTTGTAACTTGCCGAGGGCAAATCTCTGTGAGTGGCGTGCATTCCGTACTGAATGGAATTGATTTGTTTGCGAGGATGCTCCACCCGTAGACCTACGGCAAACGGTTTGAACTGCAAGTTTACACCGCGCCGTTTTAGCATTTTGTACACGTCGCGAGCGCTGTTGCCTACGCACAGGCAAACGCAATCGGCATACAGTTTGAAGGTGCTAACCTTGTTGATGGTTTTTACGCCCACCACTTTGCCATCCTTGACGATTAGGTCGGTTACCAGCGTGTCGAAGCGGAACTCTCCGCCGCCACCGACGATTTTATCCCGCATTTTGCTTACGACGGCAACAAGTTTATCCGTGCCGACGTGCGGCATGTTGGTGGTCATGATGTCCTTGGGCGCGCCACAACGAACAAACTCCTTAAAAACAGTGTGGATAAGCGGAGAAGAATTGCCGCAAGTCAGTTTTCCGTCGGAAAACGCTCCCGCACCGCCCAAACCGTACTGAACGTTGCTTTCCGCGTTAAAATCGCCGCCGCTGAAATAGGAGCGAACGTCCTCTCTGCGCTTGGGCAGGTTGGAGCCGCGCTCGATTACGATAACTTTTACTCCGCGAGTGGTCAAATATCTAGCCAAAAACAACCCCGCAGGACCTGCGCCGACGATTATACAACTTTTGCCCTCCACCTTGTTTTTGACGGGAGAAAGCGCATCGTACGGCTCTACGTAGGGCGTGCAATTTTTGACGTCGAAGGCGTCCGTTTCGATAACGTAACTGCACACAAAGTGCATTTCCCTGCCGCGGCGCGCGTCCAAACTTTGGGAATTGAGCGTTACGGATTTGATTTGCGACGGTTTTAGCCCAACCGAGTGGCAAATTTTGAACATCGGATCGACGCAATCCAAGGGTATGTTGATTTTTTGCGTTAGGTATTTAGTAGACATACAAATCTCTCTTTACAAAAATTTTGAAGCGTACAGCGCCGACGTCGCGGCAAAGTACAGGTTGTTTCCGCCGCAAAAGCCGTCCACGTTAAGCACTTCCCCCAAGGCGATTATGCCGTTTGGCAAAGATAAATCTTCGCCGACAAAACGCTCGTCTATGCCGCCTGCGGTAACCTGGCTCATGGACCAATCCAACAGCCTGTCCACCTCGAAGGTCATAATTTTTGCATTTTTGGCTATTTGAGCCGCGTTTTTGGCGTTTTTTAGCACCGAAGCGGCAATTTTGTTGTGCAATATGCCGCAAAGCAGCGTGGAAGTTTCCCAGCCGCCGTCTATGCGGTTTTGGACAATTCGGGCAAGCGTTTGCTCGTCCAGTTTGGGGACTAAATCCAGCGTTATTGCGTAGGGTTGGCTGTTGCCACAAACGACACTGCGAGCAATCACTGCCGAAGCGTTGAAAATGCAAATGCCGGACAAGCCGTACTCCTTGAACTGCACTTCGCCCGTTTCCGAATACAGCGTTTTGCCGTTTGAAACCAGTTTTACGCCGCATTTGGCGCGAAGTCCGCTCAAAGTTTTATCCGAATTTTTGACCTTTATCGGAACAAGCGACGGACTTACGGGCGTTAGCCAATTTGACTCAACAAAGCCGTCCAAAACGGGCTTTTCCGCCTGACTGCCGCTGCCGACACACAGGCAAACCTTATTAAACACGCCAAAATCCGTTTGATAGCCGCCATTGACCTTTTGCACTTTGCCTGCCGCTTTGCCCAAAATGACTTTTACGCCCTCTCGCGCAAGCGCCGCGCGGAAGCAATCGACCACGTTGTTTGCCGAATCGGACAGCGGATACATGCGCCCGACCTCGTCCGCATAGGTAAAAATGCCAACCGACTGCAAAAAATCCGTGTAGTTTTGTACGGACACACAATTTAGCACCTTGCCTGCAACCATTGAACGGTTGAAGCACGCAGGACCGACATTTACGTTGCCGACGTTGCACTTTCCGTTGCCCGTCGCCGACAGTTTTTTGCCCAAGCGCTCGTTTTTTTCCACCAAGGTTACGCTATGCCCCTGTCTTTTGGCTGCAAGCGCAAACGTGATGCCGCTCATGCCGCCGCCGATAACCAAAACGTTCATTATTCACCGAAAAAATTCAATATCCAAGTTATTATATCATATATATATTGCCAAGTCAATAATGCGAAAAAAAATCAGTGCCGCGCGGATTGATTGCTAACGCACAAAAACGTCGTAGACCGGCTGTAAAACCGAACTATCGGCAAAAAATTTTACCTTGCTGTGGGTGGATTGGACAGCGTAAACGGTTGTGGACAGGCACACAGGCGAAAAGCCTATCCCGGACGTGATTTTTTGCGTGCGTTCGATAAGCCGACTTGTCAGTTGCGCCGCCCGCGCGGCATCCAAACAATGCAACACCTCGCAGCAATAGCCTCGCTTTGTTTTGCGCTCTGCAACCGAAAGCACGGTGTTTTGCGCCGAAACGTTTTGCACCATTGTGCCGACGGAGTGAGGAGTGTAAAAACACTTGATTTCCAGCGGAATTGCCTGCTTTTGCAGTGGTGAAACGGCATCGCTATGCAAAACCGACGCTCCGTGGCGAGACAAAATTTCCATTTGTTCATAGGACAAAAACTCGTGCCTATGACTATCTACCACCAAAGCTGGATCGGCAACGTAGACGCCGCAAACGTCGGTGCAATTTTGGTACAAAACGCTGTTGGTGGCAACTGCCAGGTATGAGCCGCTCACGTCGCTTCCGCCACGACTGAACACCTTGCGACCGACAACAGAACCGCCGTAAAAACCGCCGATAACAGCCTGTTTTACGCCCCGAAACGCCGCTTTTAGATTAACTATCGTTTGCGCTTTGAGTAGTTTGCCGCAAGTATCGAACGCGAAGGTTTTGTCCGCCTCGACGTAGTCGAAACCCAAGTAGTTTGCCGTGATTTTTGCCGAAAGTTCCTCACCGACGGACATGCAATGCCACAGCGACGAACGGGCGGCAAGGCGCGCCTCGAACAACAGGCGGTCGACGTCCGTCGTGCAATCGGCAAAATATGCCAGCGCACGGAATTTTTGGGCAATCGGCTGCCAATTTTCGTCCGAACCGTCACGATAGTAGGCAATGAGCAGGTCGGTAACCTTTTTGTCGGCGGAAAATGTTTTTCCCGGGGCGCTGACAACCACGGCGCAATTTTGGTTTTGCACCGCTTGCTTTACAAATTTGATGTTTTGCGGCGTCATTGCCGTGCCGCCGAATTTTAGCGTTATCATAATATAACGCGTCCTTTTAGCGTTATCATAATATAACGCGTCTTTTTTGCGTTTTCATAGTGTCATGCGCCCTTTTGCACTTGTCTTATTTTAATATAATGTAAACTATACGTGGCAAATCTTTTGCCTGTCGGCAAAATCTTTCAAATACTTGCGTGTTTTCCGCAAAAAACCAGCGTTTTACCTTCCGGTATGTAAAACGGCAAAGTCGCAAGCCCTTGCAAGCAAATTTACAACTTCTTGTATTATAAACTATTAGGAAACGTGCCTTTTTATATGTAATCGACTTTAGAAATCAATTTGTTTTTTTTATTATTACAAAAGATAACGCTATTACATGCTACCGAAAATTATGCTAATTTAGGATGAAATCGACTTTATAAGGTATTTGGTTTTTTATTATTACAAAAAATGAGACAGCCACATGCTGCCGCAAACAATGCACTTTAGAATGAAACGAACTTTGTAAACACGGTATTACTTTCAAAATTTGCAAAAAAATAAAATGTTATACTAATTTGACTTTCTTTTGGAAAATTGTGCAAAACAATGCGATTTTTTGGAAAAATATGCGGGAAATTGTAAAAACGAGCAAAAATGGACAAAAAAATGCCGCAACGGAAAACCGTTACGGCAAGTGTTTGAATATTAAATTTGAGGCAAAACTACTTTGCGGCAATCGCTATCATCAAAACAGTCATTGCGGCGCACACCATGGACAAAAGCAAAATGCCTCCGTAGTGTTTGAAAAAGTGTCCTATTGCGTATCCGAAACCGTGCTTATTCTTTTTCATCTGTCACAAGCCCCCAAACTTTGATTTCTTCGGCTTCGTCCGAAAGACGGAAAGCACAATTTAGCACCGCGCGAAGTTGCTCGGCATCCAAGTAGCGCTTGATTTTGCCGTCGTGAACCGCCGAGATTATGCCCGACTCCTCACTTACCACAATTACCGTTGCGTTTGGATACGCTTCGGAAACGCCTATGGCGGCGCGATGTCTGGTGCCGAACTCCCGAGGAAGATTTACCGCTTGCGTAAGAGGCAAGTAGCACCCTGCCGAAACAACTCTGTTACCCATCACAACCACTGCACCGTCGTGCAAGGGAGTTTTGGGGAAGAAAATCGTTTCCAACAAATCCGACGTGATTTGTGCGTTTATCGGCGTGCCGCTTTCTACAACCGTATCCGAAATGTCGTCCGAAATTACAATCAACGCGCCGACGTCCATCTTGCTCATACGTTGGCAAGCCTTGATGATTTCCGAAACGGAATTTTTCATTTCGTCGATGCTGACGTCCATATTGCCCGTGCGATCGGCGTTTACCCAACGCTTCCATGAACGGCGGAACATTG
>CAKRAM010000137.1 GCA_934294965.1 uncultured Clostridia bacterium | reverse complement strand
CATTGCCGAAAGCGGAATTTTGTTCTTCAATACGCTGTTTGACGAAAACGCAAGTTGCCACTTGGCATTCGGCGCAAGTTATCCCACCACGGTTAAGGGCGGAAACGACATGACTGCCGAACAACTTGCTTCCCACGGAATGAACAGCAGTTTACAACACGTAGACTTTATGGTCGGTACGAAAGATATCGACATTGACGGCATTGGCTTTGACGGCAGCGTTACTCCGCTGTTCCGCGACGGCGAATGGGTTAAATTTTAGTTGACGACACGCTATGGTTACGTTTTTACAGCTGACACTGATATTTTTTGTTGGCTCCTTAGGCGGCTGGTGCATGGAATTGGTGTTCCGCCGCGTCGTACACAAAAAATGGATAAATCCCGGTTTTTTGGTAGGTCCGTACCTGCCGCTATACGGCTTCGGGCTGACATTCCTGTTTGTGATATGCTCGTTCGATTACGGCTTTATCGCAAATCCCGTGTGGCAAAAGGTGTTTGTTATTGCTATAATCACAATTGTTATGACCTTGACCGAGTACGTTACCGGTTTGCTGTTCATAAAGGGTATGCGCGTTAAACTGTGGGACTACTCCGACCGTTGGGGCAACATTCAGGGCATAATTTGCCCGTTGTTCTCCCTTATTTGGGGAGTTATCGGCGCAATCTACTACCTGTTTGTACACGACAAAATCGTCGGCGCAACCGTTTGGATGGCTAACCACCTTGCCTACGGCTACTTTGTGGGAGTTATCTCCGGCGTGATGACAGTTGACGTGATACACTCCTTCAATGTTGTGGACAAAATCCGCAAATGGGCAAAGGAACACCAAGTGCTGATAAAATACGAAGAGTTTAAGTTGAACATCAAACGCCGCTCGGAAGAACGCAAACTGAAACGCAACTTCTTTTTGTACGTCAAGCGTGAAGATTTGAAAGAACAACTGCAAAACTACCTGGACGACAAACAAAAAACGCAAAAATAGACAACAACTTTAAGGACTGCCGCAAATTAAGCGAGCAGTCCTTTTTGCAAAAGTTCATATGACAAATGTTTATTAATTTTATTCGAGAAGCCAAATGGCAAATCAAAAGTTCGTTCGACTGCGAATAGTCGATTTGCCGCAAATTTACAAAGGGAGATGCCGCTGCTACCATTTTATTCGATAAAAAACGGCAAAATCCGAGTGTCGTCGAATTTGCCGTTTGATGTTTTTTTGAGTTTTGTTACGCCGCAAAAGACGCATTGGCGTTCTTTGTTGTCCGAGCGGGACAGGCTATTCGTAGTCCTCGTCTTCTTCGTCCTCTTCGTCATCGTCATCGTCGTCTACGCCGTCGTCATCGTAGTTGTAGCCGTCGTCGAAGTCGTCCGGATAGTCGTCCAAAGAGGTATCGGGATTTTCCTCGTCCTCGAACTCGTCCTGTTTGAAGTCGTCGTCCTTTTCCAACTCTTCCAAGGGGATAACGTCCTCTTCCTCGGTCGGTTCGGTGTCTTCGTCGTCCAAATAGGTGCGCCAATCGTCGTTATCGTCGTCGATTGTTTCCTCGTGGCTTTGTTGTTCGTTTGCCAAACAACTTTCGCACATTTCTTCGTCCAAACCGATGTACGCCGTTTTACACACGGGACAAAGTTTTAGCGGTTCGTCGTCGTCGATGATATCGTCCAACAATACGATTTTGCTATCTAGCCCTAGTTCGGCTTTGCAAATATCGCACATATCTTGATCTTGCGTTATATAGTTCAGTTCGCAACGCGGACATTTTTTGTATTTAGCCATAAATACCCTACCGATATAAAAGTTCTGCAAAGGCAATCGAAAGCGATAGCCAACTGCCATTGCTGTTTTGTGTGCAAACTAATTTATCATTATTGCCCAAAATTGTAAACTGTTTTTATGCACTTTTTTTGTTTGTTTACCATTTTTTTGCACGTGAAGTATATTATGCTATATATTCGTCGTTTGAAAGGTAAATTATGCCTCATTTTTTGATTTTTTCGACGAATTTATCGTTGCCGAAAGTACTTGATAAAACGCCCGTTGCCTTTCCATTATGTTTGCGACAGCAAAACGAAAAGAACATTTGGGCGTAATCAATCGAAGTCGGTTGCCTACTCGGCTTGCGTTTGGTCTAAATCGGCACTGTCGGCGTTATCGTCGGACTGCTCGCAATTTTGTTCGGCTGTTTTGTCGCCGTTACTTTTTTTGCTTTTGAAACTTTTTGTCAAACGCACAACGTGCACGACGCAAACGGCGACGTTCATTGCCCACACCGAAGCCGATTTGATAAAGAATCCGTAAATGACAAACACCAAGCATCCGAAAATGTTAACTGCGCGGATTTTTGTTTCGTCCTTCATCAAAAACGACACCAAAACGAGAGCCGCTGCCAAAAGCCCGAGCCACTCCGTCCAGTTGGTCCAATCCATAATGTTGTCTTTTATCCACTGCATATATAACTCTCCTGCAAATTATTTTAGAATCACCATTGATTGCCGCGCGAAAAAAAACTCCCAAACTTGGCAATCGACGCCAACATCCCAAACAACTAGTCAAAAAGTCGACTAATGCACCCACTTACACAAAAAACTACTGCACTATTGCCGAAAAATAACTTGCGTGTCCGATTTGTTTTAGGTTGTACTTTGCCGCAAGCGATATGGAAGCCACGTTTCCGTCCACAATGTAGGCAAACGGCTTTTGCCCGATATCGATCAGCATTTGACAAAGCGCCGTCATCACGTCCAAAGCCAACCCCTTGTGCCGATACTCCGGCAAGGTGAACAGCATACCCAAACTGCCCTCTCGGTGAACCAAACACCAGCAAACGGGCTTGCCGTTTTCCGTTATACACGCGCTGGGACGCAGCGACAAGCAATGCCGAATTTCATCCAAATCGGCAGGATAGAACGTTCCGTCGGAAACGGCTTTGGCAAACTTGGGATCGATAGGCTCGATTTTGTGCGTTACAACGTGCGTTAGCGGCGTTCCGTCGTAGACGTAGTACCCGCAGCGAGAAACGCCCTCACTGCCGAACCGCGCCGAGATGTGGTCGAACAATTCGTCGCCGACGGCACAAAACTTGACATGACCTTTTAGGAATGGCAACGCGCACACTTTGTCGGCAAAAGATACGTTGCTGCCGGAAATGCAACACTCCAATTCCGAACCGACTTTGCACAATAAGGCGTAGTCGTTCCCGTCGGAAAACAGGCGCACCGTTTTACATCCCTCGATATATCCGGCGAAAATCAGCGTTTGGTCGTTTGAACGCAGTTTTTGAAAAATTTGTTTTGTTATTACCAACTCTTGCATAACTTGCCGCCCCTGCGCAAAAAAACTTGCCACAAACGACTTATTGCAGCCAAAAGCGCAAAGGCTAAGATAGTATAACAAAATAGACAAAAAATTTCAACATATTTTGGAAAATAATATCGGCAAGTTTACTGCAAGTGAACGCACGTTAAAATAGGCGTAAAAGTCGCATTTTCGGCAATTGGCGATAAAGATTGGCATTCCCTGTGTATAAACACCGTTTTGACGTCGTAAGCGGTCGATTAGGGCAAAATGTAATTATCTGTGCGTATTTGCTTGATTTGAAATTTTGAGCGAATACACCGCCACATGCGACTGAAAAACCGTAGGTTGTTGTGTTTTCGGCTTGTCCGAACAAATGCTCGTTTGCACTATTTTGCGGAAAAATGCATCTTCTCCCTTTATTGAGAAATAACAATGAATATAAATAGTCCGACACAAGTAATTGTGAAGATAAATAAATCTAAGCCGTATGCAAAAACACCAAAAAACACTTGCAAATGCAAACAGACAATATTGCGAAAAGTATACGGCAATTCGAAAGCGGCAACGGGCAAAAAAAATCGTATTTAGGCAACATATTCTTACGCAAATTGCGGTTCAAAAATTGACATCGTTCTACAAAAAATGCTACAATACAATGCGGAGGGCAAAAACTATGAACAGATTGGTGATTGGTATTGCCGGAGGCACGGGATCGGGCAAAACGACGGTGGCAAAAAAGATAAGCGCGGCGTTTGGAAAACAAGCCGTTATTCTTTCGCACGACTACTACTACAAAGATCGTCCCGACCTTCCGTTTGAGGAACGCAAAAAACTTAACTACGACCACCCAGATTCATTGGAAACGTCCCTTTTGGTGGAACACGTTAAACAACTGAAAGCCGGTCAAAACATCAAGCACCCCACCTACGACTTTTGCAAGCACAAACGCAATGCCGAATGGGAAGAAACTCGCAGTGCGGAGTTGATTATCGTTGAAGGCATACTTATTTTTACCGACAAAGAACTGTGCGATTTGTGCGACATAAAACTGTTTGTAGACACCGACGCCGACATACGATTTATCCGCAGACTGCGGAGGGACGTCAATAGGCGCGGAAGAAGCATGGAATCGGTTATTGCGCAGTACACCGCAACCGTAAAACCGATGCATGAACAGTTTGTTGAACCGTCAAAAGTTAAAGCCGACCTTATCATTCCCGAAGGCGGAAACAATGTGATTGCAATCTCTATGATTTGCGACGCAATAAAAAAGAAAATGCGCGCCGAAAACGACGCCGATTGATTAAATGCCGAAAGTTGCGTTCTTTCGGCATTTTTGTTGCAAAAATGCGCCCGAGGTTTTTACCCCTTGGGCGCACTTGATACTTTTCGTGCAATGCTTTATTCACTTTTGGGCGGCGCGGCTTGCGGCAAAGCGCATGATTCTGCCTTGGCGTGCCTGTGATAATGCGTGTCTTCGGCAAAATGTTCGTTCAAAAATTTGACGATGACATTGTTTGTTTCACGCGCTTTGCGGCTGAACCACATAAGACTGTACGTGTGGTTATCCAGCAGGTTTTCGCTGGCAACGTATGTGTGAGGCACTTTGCACTGAGTAAGTTTTTCCAACATACTTTCCCCCTGCCCCTTGCAAAAAGCATCCTGCTTGGCAAAAATGAGCAATGTTTTGGGGAACTTTTTGGTGATGTGCATAATGGGGGATATTCCGTCCCGATAAGCGTAGCGACTCAACATATCCGGAGTTACGCCTGTTACGTCCTGACAAACTTCGTCGGTTAGGTTGAACAACACCTTTTGAGAAAGCGCGGTCGGAACGTCGTAAATGCCGCAGTTCAAAATAGCCGCGGTAAACTTGACTTTTGGCTTGCAATCGTACAACTTTTGCAAATACTCGCTGCCTTGAAGCACGGCAAGTATTGCCGAATAGTAGCCTCCGGCGCTATCGCCCGTTACCACAAAGTGGGACAAGTCCATTTTATATTTTCGCCGATTTGCCGCAACCCAATTGATTGCCGCAACCAAATGACGCGTAGGCACGGGGCAAACGCAATCCGGTCCCAAACCGTAGTTTACGTTTACAACCAATGCTCCGGTGTGTTTTGCATAGTACTTGCACAGCACCTCGCGATAACTTTTGTCTCCTGCCGAAAATCCGCCGCCGTGAATTTCAAAAATAACGGGATAGCGACTGCCGTCGGTGCGCGGAACGTAGCAAATGTCCAACTTCATATCCGGATATTCCTCGCTGTAGGCAATATCCTTGATGTACGTTACTCCTGATAGTCGATTGCGCTCCAACGAAGGATTTTCCGGAATATAAAACAACCTGTCTATCGCCTTGAACACAAACTTGGAAAATTTCATTTGTCGCCCCTCCGTTGTTTTTTTCTTATAATAGCATATATCCGCTACCATTTCAACAAAAATCGGAGGATTGGCGAGCAAAATTTTATTGACGAAATGTTTGCTTTGAGCGGCAAACACCAAGCGGCAAGTAGCCGCTACAACGCTGATTACTTTGTATGACGACTGCAATTGTCGTCGTTACGTTGCATACTTACATAATGTGCCAAAAAGTCGGCTTCATCAGGTGCGGAACGTAGGAAAGCAGTTCCAACGCGACGGTAAGTTGCGCTTCAACCTGCTTGAAGTCGCCCTGCTCCACGTATGCCTGCGCCTCGGCAAAACGCAGGTTAAGTTCGTAAACGTCGTTGTGCGGCAACAAAATTTCGCTGGTTTCTCTAAGTTTTACCCACTTTTTTCTAAACTGCTCGTATTCTTCCACGGAAAGCGACTGCTCGTCGCACTTATCCAGCACCGTTTTGCACTCGTCGTACAATTCCTTGTACTTTGCGCTCATTATAGCAACCTCGACTATGCCGCAGCCAAGCACTATCACAAGTACGACTACGCCTATCCAAATATTTTTAGTCATTGTTTTTCTCCCTGGATATTTTTGCGTCGTCAAAAATTATGCTGCCGCCGTAGGTTTGCAAAGTTATGCGATTGGTTTCGTCCACGGCAAGCAATAGCACCTTTTTGACCTTGACGCCGTACCTGTGCAACACGGGCATAAGGTTTTCCCTAGATAAGCCGTACTTTGCCATGTCTTCGTGGTTCCATTTGCCTTCGCAAATTGCCACAATCGGCAAAGTTTGTTGCCGTTCGTGCTGCTGTTTTTGAGCCACGACGGTAAGTTGCCCGTTGGTTTCCATTATGCCGTACTTGACTTCTTCCAGCGAAAAATACTCCGCCGTGCGCATTGCCTGCAAAACGTCGGTAACGTGCATGTTGAGTTGTTTAAGCGCTTGATGCTCTATTCCGCGCGGAGTGATTACCATAACGGGTTTGCCGTTTATAACCCCTTGCAGTTTTTGCGACTTGCCCAGTACCAAAATGAATTGATGAATTCCGAACAGCGTCAATATCGCAACGATTCCGAACGTGATAGGAATGGATCTATCCGCCATGGGAATACATGCCAATTCGGATATAACCAGCGTTATGACAAGTTCGAACGGCTCCATTTCGCCGATTTGCCGCTTTCCCATAAGCCTTATGGAAAACAACAACACCGCAAACAAAATTATTGCGCGAAGAAAAATTATTAGCATAACGCAATTGTTGACGAATTTTGTGCAGAATATACCATCCTCAAATCGGCAAAAACCGTTGCACTTTGACAAAAAAATAACGCGCCGCAAGGTTGCACAACCTTGAAGTGCGTGATTTTTTGATTTTGACCATCGATTTAGTTATCCGATTCGGTAGAATTTTGTGCCGATTGATTTTGTTCTTCCGCTTGGTTTTCGTCCGGTTCGATTTTCCCGTCCACAACGTTTACGTTTTCCTTGCGAGTGAACAACACGGCGCGCAAGATACCCACGCCGCAAATAATCATTTTTACAAGTTTTGCCAAATCGTGAATCCAAGTTAACGCGTTGGTGTTCCAAGGTTGGAAACCGTACTTTGCAGCGCAAACGTTTACAAAGTCGAACACGATTCCGCAGAGGCTTGTTATCAAATCGATACCGATAAAAATCATCACGTCGAAAAAGACGTGCTTGACCTCGTGAGAAATTTCCTCGTCGTCGCTCTTTATCCAAACGTATCCGCCGACGAGCGCAAACAACAACGGACTTACGAAACTGCTTGCCCACAACATAGCCTTTAGCCATCTTTTGCTAATTTTGTGCATACATACTCCTTGACGCGGTGCAAAAATTTAACCCAAGTTGCAATTGCACCGCAAAGACCAAATGCACTTTTGTATGTAAAGCGAAAACGCCGAATTGTTGTTGTGAGCGGACTTTGCCAACTGC
>CAKRAM010000136.1 GCA_934294965.1 uncultured Clostridia bacterium | reverse complement strand
CACCTACACTGTAAACATCAAAAACGCAGGCACTCAAGCCTACAAGGGCGTTTATGTAAAGGAATCCTTGCCCGCCGGCACGCAGTTTGTTTCGGCAAGCGACGGCTACCACAAGCAAGGCAACGTTTTGTACTTCACTTTGCCGCAAATTGACGGAGGAAAGTCCTTCAAGGTAACCTATACGGTAAAAATCACTGCCGATAAGGGTACGGAAATCGTCGACGACGGCACTTACGTCAACGACATCAAACTTAACACCGTCTACCACACGGTAGAGTCCACCTACAACCGCGCGGAATTTGCCGCAAAACTCAAAGCCACAATCGGCAAAAACTTCGCCCTTCGCAAGAACTTTTTGTCGGCTGTCTATTCGGATAGTGCGGTAACTTTCCTCACCGCAAACTGCGCAAAAGTTGCCGACGTCATCGGTGACGTGTACACAAGCGGCAAGCTCAATTCGGCTTCAAAAATCGCGCCCTACATGGTTCGCGGAATGTTCGGCGGATTGACCATAGGCAAAAACTACTCGCAAAACGACGTTCGCGCACGCGTGGTGCAATCGGCAAAACTTCAATGCGGCGATATTATCGTGGCGGATACCACCTATTCGGAGAACGGCGAAAGTATAAGAAGGCAGTACTACTTTGTGGACGAAAACACCATAGTAACCTACAAGGATAAACACGTAGTCGTTGCTTACGGCACCAAGGAAGAAGTGGACAAGTTCCTCGTAACCTTGTACGCCTACAACGCGTATACAATCATTCGCCCGACGCTTATCTGACTTTATTAAACAACCGCATATTGTTTGGCACTTTGCGGCAAACAAGTTCATAAACGAGGCACGGCAGTTTTGTCGTGCCTTTTTGCTTGTCAAAACGCTTGTGTCACGGCGGAGGTTTGCCAAAAGTACGAAAAACAAATATTGCAAATCTTGTCGACTTTTTTCGTATTTCATATTGAAAACTCCCACAAAAGGTGATAATATATAGGTATATCTTTTGCGTAATTGCAGATATATACTATTTGATAAGTAATCCGCGTTTTTATCGCCGATTTTGCGGATATAGTCATTGCCTCTTATTTTTCCGCACGGCATCGCAAACGGATTAAATTCATACGCTTTGTGCGGCGGCGTTTAACCGAATACGGATATTATTTTTCGATACGCGGTTACACGCTAAACAGAGTTATCCAAAGGGAAATTATAGTTTTCGGTCACACGGCATGCGCGTCCAATCTGCAGTATCGCTATCTAACGCCTTATGTTTTTTGTGGACGAAATGCAAACAAAACTTGTTGCGAGGAGGGTTGTTATGAACGTTCAATATCTAAAATACGTGGTGGAAGTTGCCGAGTGCGGCTCGATAAGCAAAGCCGCCGAAAAGTTGTACGTTGCCCAGCCCAACCTCAGCCGCGCCATAAAGGAATTGGAATCCGAACTTAACATTACCGTGTTTCATCGCACGTCGCACGGCGTGATTTTGACAACCGACGGCGAACAATTGGTAAACTACGGCAAAACCATTTTGACAACCATCGACGAGGCGGAAAACATGTTCAAATCTCGCAGCGCAACCAAATCGCTGTTTTCCGTTTCCGTTCCTCGTGCGGACTACATCGGCTATGCGTTTGCTCAATTTACGGCGGCAATTTCCGATTTGGAGCAGTGCGAAATTTACTACAAGGAAACAAACGCCCTCCGCGCGATAAACAACATCATCCACGCCGACTACAAGTTGGGTGTCATTCGCTACAACGTGTTGTTCGATAAGTACTTCAAAGATATGTTGGAGCAAAAAGAGCTAACCTACGAACTGATTGCCGAGTTCGATTCGGTTTTGCTGGTTTCAAATCAAAGTCCGCTTGTCAAAATTCCGCCTGCCCAAATAGATTTGACCGACTATGTGGAAGTGGCGCACGCCGATCCGTTTGCACCCTACGTTTCCGGCGTAGAGGTGCGCAAAACCGAACTTCCGCAGGTAAAACGGCGTATATTCTTGTTCGAGAGGGCAAGC
>CAKRAM010000135.1 GCA_934294965.1 uncultured Clostridia bacterium | reverse complement strand
ATTATTTTCCACAAGGTCCCTTTCCGGGGGATCCTTCGACGTTGCTCAGGATGACCGGCAAGCCGGTTTCGCAGGTTCGTATGAAATACTGATTAACTGTTTTCAATTGTAAAAATTGCTTTGTTGTTTGCGTTGACGTATTTTTGATGACTTACTATCGATATTCGCTGCTTCCAAAATGTCATGTTGAGCGGAGCGAAGCGCAGTCGAAACATCCCCGGGAACGGACACATTGTGAACATTGGTAGTGCATTGCGGTATACAGTCTATTTTCCACAAGGTCCCTTTCCGGGGGATCCTTCGACAGGCTCAGGATGACGTATTCGGACAGTCGGTCGCATATTATTCAATCGGCTTTGCGAAATTGTGTCGTATGCTTTTCAAATGCCTATTGTTCCAAACAATTCGCCTACCTCTGCACGCGAACCAACGGAAACAGGCTTTGCCTGCGTTGCACGTTTGGTCGGATACGTCATGTTGAGCGCAGGCAAAGCCTGTTTTGTAGGTTTGGTTGATTGTATTCAATTTGACCAATCATATACATTTGTTCGTTGCTTCCAACATGTCATGTTGAGCGGAGCGAAGCGCAGTCGAAACACCCCCGGGAACGGACACATTGTGAGCATTGGTAGTGCATTGCGGTATACAGTCTATTTTCCACAAGGTCCCTTTCCGGGGGATTCTTCGACAGGCTCAGGATGACGTATTCGGACAGTCGGTCGCATATTATTCAATCGGCTTTGCGAAATTGTGTCGTATGCTTTTCAAATGCCTACTGTTCCAAATCGTTCGCCCACTTTGCACACGAACAAACGGAAACCGTCCTCGACGGCGAACCAACGGAAGCCGCCCTCGGCGGTGGCCACTTGTCTTTATCTTCCCACAGTCGTATTGTCGTGTTCGCGGTCGCGCAGTTCGGCAACGGGATGTTGCGCGGTTTCAAAGCGGTAGTCGCGGTCGTTGTCGGCAATATATTTGTCTATCACGTTGTGGCTTGCCACTTGGCTGTCTTTCACGTTCACCACACTTTGATATTCAAAAAATTTGCTGTCCACGGGCAGGTTTTTCACTTCCACGTAGTCCTCTCCTTTGGCGGTAATGTTTACCGTTTGCGCAAGCACCTTGCGGATGTAGTCCACGTTGGAGCGGAAAGCAAGCAGTTCGGGAAATTCTCCCTTGGGGATAACCTGTTGCCACTGTTTATTTTCTTCAACTTGCAAAAGTTCGGCGGCGGTGTGAAGATGGCACAGTTCGTCGTTGAAGTGCTGTTCCCAAACGGATTTCACGTACTTGTCGGTTTCGTCCTGCCACAATGAGTAGTACAAGTAGCACTCGGTGTATTCGTGCATAAGCAGTTCTTCCGACCAGGTGCAGGTTGTATCCTTAAGTCCGCCGTAAAGTGTAACGTGCTGTTCCTCAATCATTCCTATTTCGGTAAACAACTGTCTGCCCAGTTTGTTTTGGTAAAACGCCGCTTGATTCATATAAAAGTTCATCGTTTGTTGCTCGGCGGCGGTTAGGATGTTCACGTCCAACTTGGTAAGCGCCGACGCCTGCTTAAAGTTGACGTACTGTTTCACTTCGTCGGTGGGGTATCGGTGTTCGGATATTGTAGGTCGCCCGGGCATCAGTTCGGTATAGCCGCCAACCATTTTTTCGGCAAGTATGCCCTTGTCCATTTCCAAAAGGTCGGCATAGCGGTAGAGGTGGTCAAAGTCTTCCAAAAGGGCAAAATTCATTGCCTGCTTAACGTACTTGTCGCTTTCGCGCTGGGCAAAAATTGCGGTAAGGTCCACGGCAAGTTGTTCGTAGCCGATTGTATGCTCCAAAATGCCCTCTCCGATGGGTTTAAGCGCGGCAATTCGGCGTTGCTGTTGCTGTTCTTTTCGGCGCAAGAGGGCAAGTTTGCGGCGTACGTCGTTGTCCGTGCAATGGCGGTGGTATTGGTGCGAAAACCACACGGCTTCGTACTCCGCTCCGCACGCCAAAATAACGCGAACTCTCGTGTATGGGTCCACGTCAAACTTGTTGTACGGGCGCACGGAAAGGTCTTTCCAGTTGTAAAAGTCGTCGTTGGTTTTTATTGGTTTTTCGTTAAAGGGATTAAGCAAAATCGTATCGCCTCCATTATTGTTTTTTGCAATTTTTGCCGTAATCGCCTTTGTTTATGCCTTTTGCGCAAATTTTGAGCATTATTTGCGCCGCTTTTTTGCCCACGCGCCAAGTGTAATTGCGCTTTTGTGTTGCCGACCAAATGCCGTTTGCGCACGGAATAAAAAAAATATCCCCGAAAAGGCTCTGGGATATTAAGCAGTTTTGAGTAGTGTCGGTCAGTGACCGCTTTATGCGACGATGTGTTTAACTTAATATCGATTGTACTGTTTGATGTGTCGTTGCAAAACTGCCAAGCAAAACAATTACATAAAAAACGGTTGTTCAATTACGTAAAGCACGTGAAGTTTACCTTTCCACTGCCCGTGAGAACTTGGATCGTTTATTTTCCGTATTGCTCAAAAATGCGCCTCACCAGTTTTTGCCGTTCGCTCTCTGGTAGTTTGTTCACACTGTCTATCGCCTGCATAACCTTGGGACTTCCCACAACAAAAACGTTGTCTATTTGCCAGTTGCTTTTAATTTTGTTTTCAAGGTCGCGCACAAATTCGTCCCGTTCGGTTTTGCCCGCAAACGACGATTTTATTGCGATAAGGCAATTGCGCTCAAACACCAAACAACTGCATTTTTCAACGCGCTTGTCGGTTAGGACGGCTTGGCGTATTTCCTGTTCGGCAGTGGTTTGCGCAAAAGCCGAGCAGGGCGCAAGCACCGCCAAAACAACGGCAAGAATAACGGTAAACGCGGATATTTTTTTCATGTTGTCCTCCTTTTCGAGAGCTTTTGGGGCAATTTTGTAAAATTGCTTTGAGCCGATTAGTTTGCTGTATTAAGCAACGATTGTTACGCACGGCGCACAAAATTCCCTCCAAGGTATTATTTGCAATTTTGGGCAAGCAATACTTCTTTTGCCGACAAAATATCTCAAATACGGCGTTTTTGCAGGCAACGTGAGGATGTAAAATGAAGGCGTAAACGCAATGGGCGTTTTGCGGCATCCGCCTTGCGCAAAAGGAGCAAAATGGAAAAGATTCTTCCGCTGGTGATAATATGTTCGGTGGGCATAGTGGTTTGCCTGACGCTTTTGGTGGTTATTGCCGTCAAAGCGATAAAATCCAAATTTATGCGCGCCGAATACGAGGAAATAGAAATTGACGACAACGTTTTGACCGTGTCGCTAAAAAAGAAACGCAAAAAACACAAAAAAGATAACTAGATTGCAATTTGCGCACCACACACAAAC
>CAKRAM010000134.1 GCA_934294965.1 uncultured Clostridia bacterium | reverse complement strand
GGATACCCCCCCCCCGTTGCCATTTGTCCAGTAGTTTTGGTAAATTTGTTATAATTTTTGAGTTTTTTTATGTGTTTTGGGTCTTAAACGCGAAAAGCAGGTAATTTTTGTTGCGTTTGCGGAATTTTTACCTCAAAATTGAATTTTGCATGAACGATTTTGCGGAAAATTTGCGATTGATTTCCGACCACACCTGCAACGCAGGCAAAGCCTGTTTCCGCCGGTTTTCGTGTGCAAGGTTGGCAAACGGCTTATAACAATATGCAACGCAAAGTCTATTTATCAACAAGGAACAAGCGTAGAATACGAACTTGCAAAACCGCCTTTGGCGGTCATGTTGAGCGGAACGAAGTGCAGTCGAAACATCCCCGGGAACGGACACATTGTGAACATCGGTAGTATATTGCTGCACACAGTCTATTTTCCATAAGGTCCCTTTCCAGGGGATCCTTCGACGTTGCTCAGGATGACATGTTGGAAGCAGCGGGTGGCTGTATATAGTCGTCAAGAACGTCAATGCCAACAACACGGCAATATCAACAACATAATGTTTGTTCCAATTTGGCATACGAACCTACAAAAACCGTCCTCGACGGTTCGGCGGCTGCTTGGCGAGGTTTGACAAGTTTGTTGGTGCGGAGTATAATTTGGAGCGAAAAGTACGTTTTTGGAAGACGAATATGGACGGAATTACAAATGTTACATCTTTTTTGAACCAATTGGGCATACAATACAAGTTACTGCGACATCCGGCGGTTATCACGACCGACGAGGCGGCAAAAGTTATACATGTTGAGGGTTGCATGGCGTGCAAAAATTTGTACGTTAAGGACAAAAAAAGCGACAACTTTTACATGCTTGTGTTGCCCTACGACAAACGCGCCGAAATGAGAGGGCTTGCCGCATACGTGGGTTGCGCAAAATTCGAGTTTGCAACCGAAGAAAAATTGTTTGCCGATTTGCAAGTGCATCGCGGAAGCGTTTCGCCCTTTGCGTACCTGAACGAAAACCCCAATAAGCCCGCCACTATGATAATTGACCGCGCCGTGTGGGAAGCGCCGCTGGTGAAATTTCACCCGTGTGACAACACCGCCACCGTTGTGCTTGCCGGAGAGGATTTTCACAAATATATTGAAGCGATTGGCAAAAAATATGTTGTGGTAGAATAGGAATCCGACCAAACGTGCAACGTAGGTAAAGCCTGTTTCCACCGGTTCTCGTGTGCGTTGTCAACAATCGTTTGAAATTGTTGGCATTGCAATGCTTGTTGCACGACTGCTACAAGGTGTCCGTTCCCGGGGATCCTTCGACTTACGCTCAGGATGACATGTTGGAAGCCTGTGTTGCAATATGAACTCTTAAAACACATCAATGTAAACAACACGGAAATATCAACAACATAATGTTTGTTCCAATTTGGCATACGAACCTGCGAAACCGGCTTGCCGGTCAGGATGACATGTTGGAAGCCTGTGTGGCGGTATTTGGTAATAAAAACGTCAATACCAACGACACGGCAATATCAATAATTGTATGTTTTTTGCCAACTGTGCATACGAACATGCGAAACCGCCTTTGGCGGTTCGGCGGTGTACGTGCGAAAACAGGTTTTGGCGGTAAAATGGTTAGCAGTTGCGGGAAAAATGTCGAAAAATGCGGAAAATTGTTGCAATTTTGGACATTTTGCCTTGTTTTGTGTTGCAATTTGAAATTATGAGGTATATAATTATGCCATAAAAGCGATTAGTCTTGCGCGGGCAAGGCAAGGGAGGGCCTAATATGGAATTGAAAGGTAAATTTGAATGTTACAAAACCGCCGGCGGCTATTTTAACTACAGGTTGAAAGCGCCGAACAACGAAACAATTGCAGTGAGCGGCAGCACGGGCTACTCGACCGCGTCTAACTGCAAAAACGGGATTGAATCAATGAAAAAATGGGTAAACAGCCCCGTTGAGGACTTGACCTTGCAAAAGAAGGGCGAACCCGTCGGTTACCCCAAATTTGAACTTTACCAAGACAAGGAAGGCAAATTCCGCTATCGTTTGTTTGCAAGCAACGCCGAACTTATTGTACGTTGCGAAAGCGGCTACGCAACAAAAGACAGTTGCAAAAAAGGCATTGCCAGCCTTGCAAAATGGGCGCAAACAGCCGAAATTGTTAAAGTTGACAAATAACAAATAACGCCAAAAGACCGAGAAAACTGCATTTCTCGGTCTTTTTTGTATGCAAAAAGCGGCGGAGATGCTCCGTCGCTTTTAGTGTAATTGATAATGATGAATACCATTCCTACCGTTTTGTTGCTTCAAAATCGAAGTTTACTTCAATACACAAGTTGATACTTCAAAATTGAAGTTGCTACTTCAAAATCGAAACGGCGTCGGCAATGGTCTTTTCCATTGCTTCCTTGCCGTACTTATCCACTTCGGCTTTGTTCTTTTCGCCGTGGGTTAGGCAGCCTGCACCGCCGATACAACCGCCGACACACGCCATACCTTCAATAAAGTTGGCGTCCAAACGGTTTTTGGACTTTTGCAGCAAAGCAAGTTTGCAAGCCTCGATACCGTCGCAAGCGCAGGGCTTCAAAATGAAGTCGTCCAAGCCTTGTTCTTTGAGTCCCTCCACCACTGCGTCGGAAAGACCGCCCGAACGAGCGAAAATTCTGCCGAAGTAGGAAGCGTTGTCCAAGTAGTCCTCTTCCAAGGTCGTGATGTCCAAATCTTTGCTGTCGAACAACGCTTGAAGTTCTTCAAACGGGATTGCGGCATCGACGTAGGGCTTGACGTTTTCCTTTTGCACTTCCATTTTTTTGGCGGTGCAAGGTCCGATGAATACCACTTTGCAGGGGGCTTCGTGCTCCTTGATGTACTTGGAGATTGCCACCATAGGCGACGGATTGTGAGATACGAATTGTTTTAGGTCGGGGAAGTTCTTTTCTATGTAGTCCACGAATGCAGGACAGCAAGAACTGGTCAAAAATCCCTTTTCGTAAAGTTCTTTGGATTCCGCCTGCGCAACCATATCCGCACCCAATGCCGCTTCTACAACCGTGTAAAAACCAAGTTTTTTGATGCCGGAAATTACCTGACCGAGTTTGGCATAGGTAAATTGGCTGGAAATGGACGGAGCGACAACGGCGTACACCTTGTAGTTGGTGTTGTCGGCGCTCTTTTTGAGCATATCGATTACGTTGAGAATAAGGGACTTGTCCGTGATTGCGCCGAACGGGCATTGATATACACATGCGCCGCAGGAAATGCACTTGCTATTGTCGATGCAAGCTTGTTTTTCGTCGCCCATGGTGATTGCCTTGACTTTGCAAGCCGTTTCGCAAGGACGCTTGTAGTTGTGAATTGCGCTGTACGGACAAACCTTGGAGCATGCGCCACACTCCTTGCACTTGGTTTTGTCGATGTGGGCAACGTGGTTTTGGTCGAACGTGATTGCGCCGAAACGGCAAACGTCTTCGCAACGGTGAGCCAAACAGCCGCGGCATGCGTTTGTGACTTCGTAGCCACCCCTCGGGCATTCGTCGCAGGCAATATCGATAACTTCGATTACGTTGGGATTGGTCTTGTCGCCACCCATTGCCATTTTTACGCGTTCGGCAAGAATGGCGCGTTCCTTGTAGACGCAGCAACGCATCGTGGGGATTTTTCCCGGGACGATACGCTTGGGAATATCCAGCGAGGAGGAAAGCAACGTGTCGTTCCAAGCGTCACGAGCAACTTCGCGAAGAACCTTGTATTTTAGGTGTTGAACCTTTGTGTCAAATTTTCTCATATCAAACTCCGTTTTCCGTATTTTTTACGTAATACTGTTTTGTGGTGCATGCACCCCTGCCGCAAAACCTACTCCGTTGCGGCACGTTATGCGCATTTCGGTCAAAATTCCGTTGCGATAATTTTGCATATAGAATGATACCGCAACAAGCAAAATCGGTAAATTGTTTTGACCGCGCAAATGCAATATATTTTGTTATCGTCTGAAACAAATCATTGTAGCAGGCTTGCGCCAAATGCCGATTTGCCTTTGCAGACACGGCTTTGGCTGTGTTTTGCAAAACCGGGACACTTTGACCATCGATTTGCTGCAACCGCGTGCAGTGCCGTTTTGCGTTTGTGCGCCGATTGCTCGGACGACAATATTAAAAGTAACTGACTTTTATGCGTTTGCCCATTTGTTTTAGGCAAGCCGACAATCCCTCTACCAAGTTCATTTTGATGTTAAAATTGATTGGTAAATCCGGGTTTTGGTGGGCGGGGTTAATGGCTCTGCCCACATAAAAATTGATGTCGGTTGCTTCCTCGAACAAAAGGCGCGCGATAAGCGACGCTCCGTCGTGCCCGACGCTCCATTCGTCGTACATCGTGTTTTCCGCAACGTGATCTTTGGCATACGTTAGCACTTTGTTGATGGTGATGACGCCTTCGGTGACCAAATCCACTCCTTCGATTTCGGCAATCGGGGGTACGTCGCTCTTTTCAAAGGAAAGTGTGGGCTTTATCGGTTTGCCGAGGTATTTTGCCCCGATTGAAGAGGTTGTTCCGCCGCAAACGATGTGCTTGCCGCGCTTTGCGAAAAACAACGAAGCCATACGCATACTGTCGTTTTTATCCGACGAGGGACCGAACATGATGTTGACGGGGTTGCGCTTGCGAATACGAGCAACACAAACGGTTGCGTCGTCGCCCGGCTTGCCGCCATAGAGCCGCTCCACTTCGTCTATAAGCGTTTTGGTGAGGTTTTTTGCCGTGTAGCCTGCAAATGCAAGGGGCGCCAAAAACTCGGCAATGTTTTCGGTTTTCCAACCGAAGTTGTACATAAGTCCCGTGCCGGCATGCGGACAGCCGTCGCTCATTGCAACGATAACGTCATCCTCGCGCAGCCACACTGTGGACTTGTAAATCTTTTTGCCGTCCACGACTATTTCCGTTTTTTCGTAAGGGACGTTTTGCGCGTTACGCAGCAGCAAAACGGGAGGATTGTCGTACTGCATGATGTCCAAACGCTCGTTGTTGACAAAGTGCAACACCGTGAACGTTGAATACGCAACGCCGCGCACCGAGCAAACCGGCAAGGTTGTGGCAACGGTACGGACGCAATCTTCCAGCGAAAGCCCTTCGGAAATCATTGTGGAAATGATTTTTGCCGTCAAGGTGGACAGTATGCTGGCTTTTACGCCGCTGCCCAAACCGTCGGCAAGTACGATAACCGACGAATTGTCGTTAGGCTCAACCACTTCGATGTGGTCTCCGCACAACTGTTCGCCGTCGTGATTTATGCTTTTGTAGCCTATCTCGAAACAAAGGTCATTCATTTTCGATGGACTCCTTAAGCTTGGTCAGCGCAACCTTGGTTTCGGCTGCGGTTTCACCCAAAAGCGACGCAATTTCCTGCACGATACGCATTTGTTTTTCTACAACTCTGTCGGTAACTTCGATTGTTCGTTGATTGACGGCAACTTTGCGCTCCTGCGCGTGTACGTCGTCGGTTACGTCCCGCATTATGGCAATGATAAGGTGCGTAGCGCGGTCGTACAAAACCGTTTGTTCCACGTACTTTTGGTATTCGGCAAGGTACGTACGCTCGTTTACGATGCTCTTGCCGCCGTCACGAACTTTTACGTAGGGCGTGGGATCCAAAATGCGAACAACGTAGTCGCCCAAAATGTCGGAAGGGGAATGCAAATTGATGATTTTCATTGCGGCGTCGTTGATTTGCTGCACTTCCAAATTGTCGTTTAGAACAATAAGTCCGTTGGGAGTATTTTTGACGATTGCGTCGGAAAAACTTTCGGCTTTTTCCTTCAAAAACGGCAAGCACATGGAAATTTCCGCCTTGCCCTGATAAATGGCAATGGCTTTTTCTCGGCAGGTGTTGTAGCCGCAAGAGCCGCAGTTCAGCTCATCCGACGGCTTGTTTTTGCCCATTTTGTGCATAATTTCCGCAATTTCCGCTTCCGAAGGCGGTTGCAACTTGTGCGCTATGGGATCGAAGTGCTTTTGGATTTCCATTTGCGCCAGCGGCTGAACGTCAAAGTCCTTTTCGCCTGCGTAACTGACCACCGAAACGTAGTCTTTTACCGGGCTGCGGTGGAATTTTTCCATAACAGGACCGCCGATGCAACTGCCGATGCACGCAGACATTTCTATGAAGCAATTGTGAACGTTGCCGCGTTGGATGTCGTTGAGGGCAGCCATGCAGTTGTCCACGCCGTCGATAGCCATGTAGGAGAACTTGTCCGAACGCTCGGTCATGGTTTTAAGTATGCCGCCTGTGGTCGGGAACAGCCTTGCGCGAGATTTTTCGCAATCGTCCCTGTTTGCCACGATTTTTACGTCGGCGGATTTTAGCCACTCGGTAAGTTCTTCGTAGGTCAAAACGGCGTCAACGATGTCCTCGTAGTACTCGGCTTCGTCCTTTTTTGCAACGCACGGACC
>CAKRAM010000133.1 GCA_934294965.1 uncultured Clostridia bacterium | reverse complement strand
TCGTAAGCCTGCTTGAAGCCGAAGTGGAAAGTCTTCTAACCGCGGCAAAATTCCATTTCGGGCGTATGCTTATGGGGTTGGAAACGGGCGTGTTGGCAAAAGTGGTGTCGTTCACCGGCAACTACATCACCGTGGACAGCGTTCGCAACTTTATGGAAGGCATGATCATCGACGTAATCGACGACGGCACCAACGTCAAAAAGTTGTCCTCGCGCAGAATCACCGAAGTGGACCGAACCAACACGCGCATCAAAATTGACGGCTCGGCGCTGGGCACGGGCGCAATTGCCGAGGATAACTGCGTCGTTATGCAGGGCAGTTATTGCCGCGAACTAATAGGACTCGGAAGCATTTTCGGCACGTCCACAAGTTTGTACGGTTTGAGCCGCGTTGCCAACAAATGGATCAGTCCCTACAAAACCACCTCGGGCGAAATTTCCGACGTAATTATCCAAAAGGCAATGGACGGAATTTCCGACACGGCAATGACCGACGTGGATTTGCTCATTTGCTCTCCCGGTGTGCGTAGAGCGTATCAGGATTACCTCATTACCAACAAAGCCAACGTGGACTATGTGGACTTGGACGGATACAAAGCCATTTCCGTCGGCGGAACGCCGCTTGTTGCCGACAGATTTTGCAACGAAGGTCGTTTGTATTTGCTCAACACCAAGCACTTTGCGCTTCATCAACTTTGCGATTGGCGCTGGCTGGAAGGCGACGACGGCTCGGTTTTGAAGCAAATGCCGGGCAAAGCCGCGTACACGGCAACGTTGGTAAAATATGCCGAAATGCTTTGTTCTCGCCCCAATGCGCAGGGCTGCATCGACGGCATAACCGAGGCGTAAAAGTGGTGCGCGGTATGGGCAATCTCGTTGCCGTAACAAACGATTTGTTCGACGTTGTTAGCCGCCTGAAAAGCGTGGACGAGCATTATTCCGTGTTCTACAACAAAACCAGCGGCAAATACGAAGTTCATCATACGGCGCAAAAGGGCGGTAGTCTTGCGTTTGTTGTGCCGTTTGACGAGTTGGATTGCCGCACCGTGGAGTACGCTAAAAAAACTTCCAAAAAGTATATGCGGCAAATTTTTGACGAAGTGGAAAAACAAAACGCCGATGCGGAAATTGCCGAGCGCAAAAATTCCGCCGACAAAATTTTGGCGCGTGCGGAAAAAACGCTTGCAGGCGCAGTGGAGGTGCAAAGTGAAAGTTAAAGAAATTCTAACAAAATGCGCCGACGTTTGCGGCGTGCAAATCGATTGGCAATCGGCTGCGGAACAGCCTTCGGCAAGCCTAACAAACATGCTGTTGGCGTTCAACGCGGTGGCGGAGCAAATCCATAGCCAAGTCAGCGGTCAAATTTGTCAAACGGTTGTCGATGCAAAAAACAGTTTGGTTTTTCTCCCTGCGGACGTCGGCAAAATCGTAAGCCTAAAAAGCGGAAGCGGTGCAAAAATCGCATATCGCTTTTGTGGCAAGGACCTTTGGGCAAAGGCAAGCGGCAAACTCAATTTGACCTACTTAACAAGGTTTCAAAGTTTGTCCTACGATGACGATTATTCCATGCCCGTGCCGATAACCGAACGCATTGTGGTGTTCGGAACGGTGGCGGAGTATTTGCGAATTGTCGGCAGGTACAACGATGCCGAGTCGTTCGGAGCGGCGTATTCGGACGCGCTGGAAAATGCAACGCAAAAAAGTTGCCCGGCAAATATGCCTGCGCCGTCTTGGCTTTGAAAACGCCGTAAAACGGCAAAATCGATATACTATTTCACGCACAGTATCTTAAAAATGCGGTAATTATGTCTTTATTCGGCGGCTTTGAGCAAATTTTGGGCAACAGTGTCCGTTTGCGTTCCGCCGAATTTAGGCAATGCCTCTTTACAAAATAACTAAAAATAATCGGTGCAGTGCAATCGTTTTTGCAAATGACAAAGCATTGCATCACGGAGAATATTCAATTTATGTATTTCAAACTCAGCAAAAATAAAAGCGTTCCGCTCAAAAAGGTTAGTGCAAAATTAAGTTTCGATTTGTACGAAAAAGTTCGAAACAAGTTGTGTCGAGCCGACTCTCGCGCGGTAGGCTTTGTGGGCAACAAACTTTTGAGCGGACAGGAATTTACGTTGTTTCGCGCAAGTAACGGCGTAAAAAGTTTGCACTCTTGGGACGGCAAACTGGCTTTGGGTTATGCCGACCGTTTTGACGTGGTAAACGCAACCAACGACGAAAACGTTTTCATAAGACTCAACAACGACGGCAGCGCGCAGGCGACGTTCAATCCGACAACCAAAATCGGAATCTATGCGGACAGGCACGGCGGCGTTTGCACGTCGAGCCAAGACAACGATTCCACTGAGGTGGAAGTGCAGTTTTCCTGCGTCGGGCAGGGAGCGTATCGTTTGTGGGGAGGCTGGCAAAATTGGCTGTACTACACCGACGTTTGCGAGTACTGTTGGTACTTGGACGAGGAAGCGCGACAAAACAAAATCGTGTTCGAAAACGACGTGCGTTCTATTGTCGGCTACGGAAAATCCGTGTTCGTTTTAACCGAGGACAAACTGTATCGTATCGATACTGACGCCGATTTTGCCAAGTTCAAACTAACTTTGGTTGCTTCGGATTTTGGTAGCGTTATCGGTTCGTCGGTTATGCAAAACTCCAAATTGTACTTTGCCACAACCGACGGAATTTGTCGATTCGACGTCAATTCCGACAAAATTCAAACCCTGCTTTCGGCTGAAAGTTTCGGCAAAAAAATCACTTCGGCGCGGTTCGGCGTTTGGCAAAGTTGCGTATATGCTTCCGTTTGCCAAGATACCGTGCTCAAACTCGTCGGCGACAAAGTTTTGCAAATTTGGACGCTTCCGCATAGCGGCTTTGTTGCCGACGTTTTCGGAGTGTACGTTTTGCAAACAAACGGCATTTACGTTTTGTCCGACGATTATGAAAACCGCTACTATCAAAGCGCCCCGTGCGACTTGGGCATTTGCGGCGAAAAAACCGTAATCGGAATGGAAATTTGTACCGCAAGGGACGTTTCCGTAACCGTTCAAAGTTCGGAAGGTTGCTTTTGCGCAAACGTGGTCGGCTCTGGCGGCTTTACTTTTGTTCCTCTAACCCTGCGTGGCAAAACTTTCACCGTCCGCTTGGAGGGAGCGGACATTGCGGTGGAGTACTTCAATTTGGTAGCAACGGCTATAAAGGAGGACTAGATTGATTGCAAAAAACAAAGTCGGCAACATTTTGTTTGTGCCGCAAGTCGGCGGTGAGGTTGATTTGACGGACGCGTCATCGGGCGGTGGGGGCGAGCATGCCGCCGCAATACTTGCCGAATATCAAAAACTCAAAGCGCGCTTTGGGGAAATCGACGATAAGTACAGTTTGGCGTACATTCCGCCCAAACTGTCGTTTCCGCCGTCGCTGGGGTTATCGCACCTGACATTTGAAGAAAAAACCGAAGCCGAACTCACTGCGCAGGCAACCGAGCAGGTTTTGCCGTCCTATACGGACAAACTTCGCCGCTTGGACGACGCCTATCGCACAAAGGCTTCGGATTTGTCGCAAAAAATTGCGGGGTATTCCGCCGAAAAAGATCAAAAAACCGCCGAAATCGTCAACAAGTACGACGCGCTGAAACAAAATTGCGCCATTGAAATTCAAAATCGCAACATGTGGAACTCCTGCGTGTACAATCGCACGATAAGCAAACTTTCGGTTGCTTGCAGCAAGGAAAAGGCAGTTGTCGACGAAAAGTATTCTCGCCTGATTTCGGCGGCATCTTCGCGAGCCTCGGCGGCATTGGCGGCATATCAGGACGGAAAAGACACTCTGGAAAGGGAGCGCGACGCAAAAATTGTCGTCGTAAAGCAAAAACTCACACAAAAGCAAAACGAGCAAAAACTTGCGGTGCAAAAGTACAACGCAAGCGTGGACGAAAAAGAGGCAAAGTACCAAGCAAGTTGCGAGCGTGCCAAAAACAGCGCCAACGAGCAGGAATATCAACGCGGCTTGGAGGCAATGCGCTTGTACGTAACTTTGGGCGAAAGCGGTGTGGAACAGCAAAAAATCGTGGAAAAATACCAGTACGCAAAAGTGTTTTTCGGCAGTGGCTGGACAAAATCCGACGCGCTTTCGGTTGTGCAGTCGGACGGCTTTATGCAATCCCACCTTGGAACTCACTATTCAACACTTATCGATTGGATAAACAGCGCACTTTTGTAAAGTGCGCCTTTTTGCTGTGTTAAAGTCCCTCCTAGTACGCCCGGTACAATTTCGCTCGTTTGCCTTGCAAAAACCAAGCCGCAATGCAACGATTTCTTCTCCGTAAACATGCGATGCACCGAAAATGGCTAAAAGACGCCTTGTATATTTTCTTATATCATATATCTTATTCCGATATCCTGTCTGTTCTATTCCGATTGACTAATCCCCGCTCTCGGTGTATAATAAGATGAAAAATTGTTTACAGGGGAGGTCGACAACGGTGAAAAAGCAAAGTAAATCGGTAGTTGCATACATATTTCGTAACTTTTGGCAACTTGCGCTAACCGTTTTGCCACTGGCTGTGTTGGGCGGCGTATTCTTCAATTTCGATTCATCCGGCAAGTTTGTCCATGACGCGTTTTCCGGTTTGGTAAGTAAGGATAGTTTTTTCGGCGATATTGCCAAAACGTTTATATGCGTTCGGTTTGCTCGCTATTGGTACGCAAACATTTTCACCGCGTTGGCTTTGGTGCTTGTAAACAGTTTGCTGATTGTAAAAATCTCGCGCCATATGAGGGTTGGGGCAATGTCGGCATTTCCCATCAAGGAAGCGCTTAAACTTGCGCCTGCAATATTCCTGTACGCGGTAACGTTTTTTGTGGCGGTTCAGTTGTTGGAACTCATCACGATGGGCATTGTTGCTATGCTTTCGTTTGTTGACAGAATTTCCGTGCTGGTAAGCATATACATGACGTTGTCGTTTATATCGGAATTGTTGCTTTCCTACGTTTTTGCAAGGCTTTTGTGCACTTTCCCGTTGGTGTATTGCGAGGACTATCGCTTTTTCAGGGCAATTTCTTTTTCTATGCGTTTGACGGACACCTGCAAGGTTAAGGCACTAGGGTACGCATTTACGTATTCCGTTGCAAAAGTTGCGGTAACGGCGGTGGTGACGCTTGTCGGCAACAAAACATTGGGCTACGTTTTGTACTCGATGTTCTACTTTGTGTTGTTGATATTCGTTCTTGTTTGGGCGTTCAAAATGTACTACGACGCAACCGGCAGCGAAAGGCACGATATCGGCGACCGACTGTTTTAGCGAGGAGGCAAAATAACTATGATTATCGGAAAATCGTTAAAAATAGCCGCTCTCAATTGGAAAGTGATGCTAAAATCAATTTTGTGCCAAATCGTTATCGCTGCACTGGTGTTTTCGTTGGCGTACGTAACCATGAGCGACACCGTAAAGGACATTGTGGATATTTACCTAAAAAACAACTTGGGCGATTTTATCGGCAACACGTTCAAATCTATTTTGGACGGCTCGTTCGATAGCGACGCATTCGTCACGGACGTAACCGCGTTGCTTGCTCAACTGCGTGACGATATCACGGCAATCAGGAACCACTGGGGCAGCGTGGAATTATCCTATGTGCTGTTCTTTGTCATTTTCGTTCTCTATCGCGTGTTGCTTTCGCTAACCGACGTTACCGTCGGCTGCCAAATAGAGGAGTTTATGACCAGTAACGCGCGTCGTCCGTTCACTTGGTTTTTCGTCAAAAAGCAGGGCGAAACTTGGTTGTTTGCAATTTTGCAGGCAGTAGTGGCGTTACCGCTGGACTTGCTCATCATTTTCGGCACGCTGGGATTTTACCTCACCTACTTGGTTGCCTTTGCATCTTGGACGATAATCCCTGCCGTCATCATCGGTGCGGTGTTGTTTGCGCTTCGCACAACGCTAACGTCCTTTTGCTTGCCGTCGGTTGTGTGCAATTCCGACACGCTGGGCGTTGAAAAATCCTTCCGTTTGGGCATTTCTGCGGTAATCGGCCGTTTTTGGTCGGTATTTTGGAAAAACTTGCTTGCAGTTGCACTGATTTTCACATTGGTGCTGGTCAGCGCGTCGTTTGTGAAAAACGCAACGATTTCCTTCCTTATAGTAACTGTGCCGTCGCTGGCAAATTTCTTTGTGCTAAAATGCCTCAACTTTACGCAGTACTTCGAAACAACCGACCGCTCGTTTTTCAGCAAAAAGGTGGATATCTACGGCACCGCCTCGGTGGACACGTTTTAAGCAGTCACGAAAAAGCGCAATTGTTTATTTATTTCGCGTCGCGAAATGAAGAGAGGCACTCACGATCCGCGTATTGGGCCGACATCTATATTCCACAATGTCCCTTTCCCGGGGGATCCGCAGGCTACCCGCTCAGTATGACATTTTCGGACAGTCGGTCGCGATTGTATCAATCGGCTTCGGAAAATGAGCAACAAGCCTTGTAATGTCAATTACTGTAAATTGCAACCAACCTTGCACACGAACCAACTGAAACCGCCATCGGCGGCGAACCAACGGAACAGGCTTTGCCTGCGCCCTCGGCGGCGAACCAACAAAAACCGACTTCGCCTGCGGTTTGGAAATGCAAATACCTGTCAAAACTGTAATGTAACATATCGCAAGTCTATTATGCGTGCAGCAAATCAAAAGTAAATTTAGTCGCCTAGTGCGACAATGGAGTAACAGTAAAATATATGAATAATAAAAACAAACAATCGGGCGAGCAGCTTAACGGCGGCAAACCAACGGGCAAGTTGCAACCGGGCGGAATGGCTGCGCAAACGCCCCTAAAACACGCCGCAAGGCAGGAGA
>CAKRAM010000132.1 GCA_934294965.1 uncultured Clostridia bacterium | reverse complement strand
ACCGCAACCCGTGCAAGACGCTGCTGTCGTTGAACCGACTGTCGAAGCGGAAAACGGCGACGAACCCGTAGAACGAAAGTAGCGCAATGCTGCTTGGCAGTTTGCAAAAGTGCGACTTTGCAAAATAGCGTGCAATGTCGGCTCGGCAAAACTATGTCGGTGCGATGTTGAGCCTCTTTGCAATCTTTGTGGCAAATTGCCAACAAAAAGCATTGAATTGTGCCATTTGCATCAAACGTCAATTGCAATCGGCTCGGCTAAACCAACTTACAACAAAAAAAACTAATTTTAGCCTGCGGCAAGCAATTGCTTTTGCCGCGCGCAAAACAATCGATATGAAACAAATTTACGACGTATTGGCTAACTACTACGACGAATTTTCCAAAAATGACTGCGACTACACACGTTGGTCGCAGTATTTGTTTGCAGTGGCGGAAAATAGCGGCGCAAAAACCGTTGTCGATTTGGCTTGCGGAACGGGCAAAATGACTTTGCTTTTGTCTAAACTCGGCTTGTCGATGACAGGCGTGGACGTCAGCGAGCAAATGCTTTCGCACGCAACGCAAAAATGCCGTGGTGCAAAATTCGTTTGTCAGGACGTTTGCAAACTTTCACTAACAAAGCCGCAGGATATGGCGGTTTGCGTCAACGACGGCGTAAACTACGTTGCTCCGCAAAAACTCTCGGCATTTTTTAAGGCGGTAGCCAAAAACTTGAAAAGCGGTGCGCCCTTCGTGTTCGATGTGTCCACGCCGTACAAACTGCAAAACGTGCTTGCCGGCAACGTGTTTTACGTGGACGAGCAAAACGCAACCTTGCTTTGGACGAACGACGCCGTTGGAAGTTCGGCTGTGCGGCTCAACTTGACCATTTTTGAAAAACGCTCTGACGGCGCATACGAACGCCGCGACGAAACGCACCTGCAATACGTCTACGACGAAAACTCATTGCGCACGGCGCTCTGTCAAAGCAGTTTCGAAGTGGTGGAAGTTACCGCCGACTACGGATTGCCGCTTGCCTCGGACAGTTTGCGCATGACCGTTTTCGCACGCAAATTGTAAAGTTTTTCCACAAAACGCAACTGCCGCCAACCGCTTTGCGCGGCAAATAAATATAAAATTTATGTCGGGAGGTTATACTCTTGAAATCGATATTAAGCAAAGCCATGATAGACAACGCGATAATCGTAACCGCGGTGGAATCGTCGGCAATAGTAAACAAAGCAATCAAAATTCACGATTTGTCCCCCGTGGCAGCGGCTGCACTGGGCAGAACGCTTACAATGGCGGCAATGATGGGCAAATCCTTCAAAAACGAGCAGGACTACCTGACGATAAAAATCGACGGCGGCGGACCGCTTGGACAAATCACCGTTTGCGCGGACGGCAAAGGCAACGTCAAAGGTGAAGTAGACAATCCGCACGTAGAAACTACCTTCAAGGAAAACGGACACTTGGACGTGGCTGCCGCAGTAGGCACAAACGGACAAATGACCGTCATCAAGGACATCGGACTCAAAGCCCCCTATGTTGGTTCTTGCAATCTTGTCAGTGGGGAAATCGCTTCGGATTTTGCTTACTACTTTGCCATCAGCGAGCAGCAACCTTGCGGCGTAACGCTTGGAGTAGGGCTGCAAAACGGCAAGTGTAATTCCGCGGGCGGCGTGTTCGTGGAAGTTATGCCCAATTGCCCGGAGGACCTTCTTTTCAAAGTGGAAACCGTGATGTATGCCATGGACGAAATGTCCTATCAATTCAAAGGCAGCACGGCAAAAGAAGTGATAACGCGTTTCTTCGGCGGCTTCAACCTAACCTTTACCGAGGAATCCTCCGTGCAGTACAAGTGCAACTGCGGCAAACGCAAAATTAATCGCGTTGTAAAAAGCATCGGCAAACAGGAAGCCGACGCAATAGTCAGCGAACTGGGCAAAGTGGAAGTGTGCTGTCATTTTTGCGGCAAAAAGTACGTTTACAACCAAGCCGCAATCGACAAATTGTTCACCAAAAAATACAAAACTACACAAACGGAAAAATAGACAATTGTTGTAAATTTTGCCTAAAAAATGCAAAACTACTTAAATTTGCAACGATTTGTAACATACTATTACACGCATAGATATTCATTTTGAATAAATTTGCTCAAATCTTCCGCCCAAAATGCCGGTATAGCGGCTTATGGATTTGCAAAAATGCCACTTCGGTAAGCAAAGTTGCAGGCAAGAATCGCGCCTTGTTTTACCCGACAAAAAAGCGTGCGATTCGATATTTGCGGCTACAAATAAACATAATCAAAACACAATGATATTGGACATCACTCAAAACAAAATATTTATTGCCGCCCTGCATGATGCAAACGCGCAGGAGTACTATCGCGCGCTTTGTATGTTCAATAGGGTGGATACCTACGAAAGCAAACTGAACAGAATTGCTTGTTGCTGCGGCATGGACGACGTTTCCTACGCCGTGGATTTCTATCGCCGCCTAAAATCCGAGTACTACGACACTCACAACCTATACGCCGATTTGTTCTCGTTCGGCAACGCAACGCAAGCCGTTTTGAATTTTTGCGATGCCGACGAACCGACTTCCTACCGTCGCGTTGATCCTTCCAAAATTTCTGCCGACAAATCCAAGTTGATAACTTTTTTTATCTCGGGGGACGACGCTCCCTATTTGGATTTGGACTACTTGGGCGATTTTGACAAGTGGAACGATCCTGCTTATTCGGAAAAGAACGTCTACGACGTTTCTTCCAAACGCTATTTTGACAGCATTCGCATAGCCCTCGAAAAGGCATATGACAATCGCGATTTTGACGAAGTGCAAAAGCAGGGCAAACGCCTTTTGTCCTTAAGCACATACGATTCGCAAACGCTGGAAGCGCAAATCGCTTACTGTTTGTTTGCCGAAAAATACACCGCAGGCGCAAAGTACGCCAAGCGCGTTTCCGAACTTAAAAGCGGCTACACGCAAGTTTCGGTGGGCGGTGCGTTGGAAATTTTGTCCGAACGCCACTCCTCCGAACCCAAAAAGGTGGACGTGATGCGCAAACTTTTGGCAATGGCTGCCGAGATTGTGCAAACTTTAACCATAACGGACTTGCAGGAGTCGGTCTACTATGCCGCCGAACTTATTCACGACGACAAACTGGCATTCACTTTTGCCAAGCATTTGTATCCCAGACACACGGAAACGGATCTGGAATCGCTAAAAATGTGCGCTTCGGCGTTTTTGAACGTGGGTGAAGTGGAGCTTGCAAGGCAGTGCGCTGCCGAACTGCTTGCCGCCGTCCCGGGCGATTTGTTTGCGCTTGGGCTGCTTAAATACATTTCGCTGTTCGACGCCAAAAATTTGGAGGACGTTCCACGCATAAAACTCGTGCCTCGTTTCAGACGACACTTTGCAATGCCTCAAAACTTTGCAACCTGCGCTCAACTGGATATTCTTCGCGTTTTGCAAGGGGAAAAAACCGATTTTGACGACCTGCTTGTGTCTTTGCAAATCGTTGCGGAGTACTCCAAAACCTTGTTGTTCGAAAACAACGTGGACGAGTTTTTGAAGGTCGGATCGCTAATCAGAATGGCTGTTCGCACCTGTCCTGTGGAGGACGCGTCAAAGTTCATTGCCGTAAGCAAGGACGTTTTGGCAGGGCTTTGCTTGGATTGCTCGGTTGCGGAATGTTTTTTGGCGCGCATGTTGGAACTCGGCTGTCGCGACAAAATTTTCATCGCCATGCCGTATGGCGGATCTCACCGCTTGGATTTGTCGGTGCTGTCGCAAAACCTCGATGCGGCGTTTATCGACGTGTTTGCCGTAGCCGCAACGATGGAGCAACTTAAAATCAGCCGATTTGTTTTGGACTACGAACGTGTAAAAGCGGCGCTTAACGGTCAGCTTTCCGATTTGGTGATGCCGTCCTATCCAACCGAAACCCTTGCCGGCTCGCTAAACAAACGCAACAACGGCGAACGGTACGATTTGCCTTTGGCACGCGCGCTTTCCTACTGCCTGCTGTGCCTAAATTCTCCCAAATTTGCTCGCAGTCCACTTGCCGAAGTTTTCACCGAAGAGGAAAAATCTCTGTATTCGGTCGTCAAAAAGTTTCTCAAATAATCCAAATTTGCATAATATCCGCACTTTTCGCATAGTTTTTGGTGTGAAAAGCGCGCAAAAAAGCAATATACGGCAATTTTTATCCGCCGCCGTTGTCGGTGCGTCCGGCTGTTTTGGCGTGGGATTTGTAAGCGGTGAGGAAGCCAAAGTTTTTTTTGCCGATAGGCGTGCGCTATTTGTGTTTTGCGTAACCTATGCGGCAAGTCTTTTTGCGTTTCGTGTTTATGCTTCGTGTTGCCGGGCGCAAAACTCGTCGGATTTTACCCAAAGTTTGCCCAAAAAGTTCGGCGCAATTGCTTGCCACGTTTTGACGATTTGCGGACTGATGACCTGCATTGCAGTGTGTAGCGGTGCGACGGAGTGTTTGGACTTTCTGTTCGGCACAAATTTGTCGGTTTTGCATTGCGTGCCGATTTGCCTTACCGTGTGTTTTGTGTGCGGCAAAAACGGTGGTATAAAAGTTGCAAGTGCAGTTGCGGTTTTGTCCTGCTTAATTTGGCTTGCAGTGTGCTTTTTTGTATCTCGACGGTCCGGTTGCATCGATATTTTCAAAAATTTTGCCCAAACGGTTGCCAAGTTCGAGTTTGTTCACGCACGCAGTCGGACGTTCGGCGCGTTGGTTTCAACTTTTTATCGCGTTTTTGTTTTGCCGTCGGCTTACGCCTTGTTTTCGGCTGTAACTTCCCTTTCGGTACAGTGCAAAACATGTAACAGTAATTTTTCCATAGCAAAAAATGCCGCAGTGTCGCTGATTTCGGCAGCACTTACGGCGTTTTGCGTGTTTGTGGTTTGTATCACGGCAAATTTTGCGCAAAACTTGCCGCTTTTGGCTTTATCGAACGGAAGGGCGTTCAAATTTGTTGCCTTTGTATGCGTTGAGGCATGCGCCGTTTCCTGCGTTTCTTCCAACGTAATTACCGTAGGCGATTTGCTTTCTCCGCTGGTTTCGGACAAAACTCTGCGCGACCTACTTATTTTTCTTGTGATTTTGTTGCTTTCTCCGTTTAGGTTCGACAAGGTTATGACGGCGGTGTACTTTTTCGTCGCCTTCGTCGGCATCGTCCTTTTGATTTTCGTCCTAAAAAGCATAACTGTCAAAACTCGGCAACACCTCTGAAATCAGATAAGCATATTTACCGGGAAAATCGGCAAGTCAATGATTCTTCTTCAAATCTTATTTATTGTTCTTTGATAGTTATCATATTTGTTGTTCTTTGATAGTTATCTTATTTATTGTTCCTTGATAGTTATCTTCTTTGTTGTTCTTTGATAGTTATCATATTTATTGTTCTCTGATAGTTATCATATTTATTGTTCTTTGATACTTGTCTTATTAGTTGTTTTTTGATAGTTGTATTATTTATTGTTCTCTGATAGTTAGCATATTTATTGTTCTTTGATAGTTGTTTTATTTATTGTTATTCGATATATTATTATTTTGCTTTCGATGTAATTCAAACTTGCAATTTGTCCAAGGTTTGCGCATCAAAGTCGCAAAAAATGCCTGCTAAACGGAAAAATGCACCAAAAGCGGGTTGCTATCGGTGCATTTTGCGCAAACTTATCCCTGTTTTATTCAAATCGTTTGTTTATGGTCTTTTCTAAAAGTGCAACTGCACCGTACATCAGTCCGGCAAGCGCGCACAAAACGATGGTACAAGTCATCACTAAATCCAGCCTGAACACTTGGCTTCCGTAAACGAGCAAATACCCAAGTCCCTCCTTGGAAACCAAATATTCTCCCATAATCGAGCCGATCCACGCCATACCGACGTTTATTTTCAGTGTGGACATCAACGTCGGAACGTTGCTAGGTGCAACCAATTTCACGAATGTTTGCAGCCGACTTGCGCCCAGCGATTTTAGTAGCAGCAGTGTGTCTTTGTCCGTTCCCACAAAGCCGCCCAGCATATTCAGCGTTGTTATTACAACCGAAATCAGCACTGCCATGGTGACTATGGATGCTTTGCCAGTCCCTGCCCAAATTATAATAATCGGTCCCAGCGCGATTTTCGGCAAACTGTTCAAAACAACCAAAAACGGCTCAAACACGCTTTGAATAAATTCGTTCCACCAAAGCAAAACGGCAACCAGGTACCCCAAAATCGTGCCCAGCGCAAAGCCTGCCAACGTTTCGTAAGTAGAAACAAACGCGTGGTAAAAAATCGTGCCGTCGGCGCACAACTCAACAAAAGTTTTGGCAATTCTGCTTGGGCAGGACGTAATAAAACTGTCTATCCATTCGGCTCGGGCGGCAATTTCCCACAGTGTCAGCAAAAACACAAGAGTGCCGACGCCTGCCGCAATCACGCAAAATTTGCGCCGTCTTTGCCCGTGTACGTATCGTTTGTGATTTTCCGAAAAGTAGTTCATTGTTTCACCCGTTTGTGTTTCGTAAGTGTTGGCAAGATGCCTTGTACAACGTAGTAGACAAATATTTTCGCAAGGAGATTCTATCTATTTGTGATTGATTATGTCAAAATCGGTCGTGTCGATTGTAAAAACGGCAAAATCGACAAAAATTCGTTGCTCGTGCTGCATTGTCGATTTTGCACTGTATCAGCCGTCCCTGTCGCTGGTTGCCTGCTTCAACAATTTGTGCAATTTTTCAAATTGCGGAGCAAATTTCGGCGATTCTCGCCTAGAAAGCGGCGAACAAATATCCTGCATATCGGTGGCACAAATTGCCAGCGTTTTTGCAGGGCGCGCCGTCAAAACGACAATTTTGTCGGCAAGCGAAATTGCCTCGGAAATATCGTGGGTAACAAGCAGTGCGGTTTTGTTTTCTTCGCGAATAATCTTGTAAACGTCGTCGCAAACCGAAAGTCGTGTTTGAAAGTCCAACGCCGAAAACGGTTCGTCCAAAAGCAGCAACTTGGGAGAGAACGCAAGCGTGCGTATAAGAGCGGCACGTTGTCGCATTCCTCCGGAAAGTTGCTCGGGGTAGTGGTCCCTGAATTGCCACAACCCGTATTTTTTCAGCAAATCGTCTGCGTGATTAACGTTCTCGTCGGTAAGTCGCTTTTTAATTTCCAACCCCAGCAGCACGTTTTTGCGTATCGTCCTCCAAGGGAACAGGTGGTCGCGTTGCAGCATGTAGCCTGTGTCGCCATCAAAGTTGCGTATCACTTTTCCGTCGGTCGGCTCAATCAATCCGTATATCAGGGAAAGGATTGTGGTCTTTCCGCAACCCGACGGACCTATAAGCGCAACAAATTCTCCGTCGCAAACGTCAAAACTCAATTTGTCCACTGCAACCGTTTCTGCCGAGTTGGAGTAAAACACTTTTTTTACGTTGTCTAGTGTAAGTATGCTCACGGGCTTGTTCTCCAAATTGAAATTCATCGTTGCGGCTTTGAAGTGCCTGGTAAATTTGCAAATCGTTTTGCAACTTGTCAAAAGCGGTGCAAGATATTCATATAAAATTGCTTTGCTTGTTATTTTGTGCAAGTGGTGCCGGTGTCTTTTTGTCGGTTTTTGTGATATATCCGGAAAGACTTTGAACTTGTTGTATGCAAGGCCTTGCTTGTTGTTTTATGGTGGTGTGTGTTGCAAATTAGTATTTTGCGTCTACATTATATTTTGATATTATGTAGGCTTGTCGTTTTTATCGCTCGTTGCCGCTTGTTCCCTTCTCAAACCGAGTTGCTCAAAGCAGTTTGTTGCATTATTGCTTAAAATTACAAAACGGCAAAAATGCTTAAAATGTGGGCAAATAGTGTCAAAAATCGTACTATTGTCAACTAATATGCCACACATAGTATTGTATTTTGGGCAAAATTGTCGTTTATTTGTCTTTTCGGCTTCACTATTTCAGCGATTTTTCCACTTCCAACGCGCAATCGTTGTCGGTAATAATATCGTAATCCACTCGCTTTTGCAGTTCGCCTGCGTTTTCCATAACGTCCAAAAGCCTTGTGTATGCGTCCTTATTTAGCACCGGAGTAGTTGTCCAAACGTCGCATTTCTGGTAGTTGGCAATGGATTTAACAAGAAGTTCCGTAGGAGTGCCGTCAAAGTGAAGAGCAACCGCTTGTGCAACTTCCTCGGGCGTGTGCGACAGTGCAAATTCCGTCCCTCTCCAAACCGCGCGCAAAAACGCCGTCGTTTTTTCCTTATTGTTTTTCAAAAATTCGTCGGTTGCGGTGTAGCAGGTGTAGGGAATTTCGCCGCTGTCCATACCAATGGAGGACACGATATACCCTTTGTTTTCCAATTCCATTTGGCTTGCCGTCGGCTCGAACAGCGGAACAAAATCTCCCGTTCCGCCGGTAAACGCAGGTGCAAGTGCGCCAAACTGAATACTGTAATCGGCGGTATAGTCGCTCCCGGCTACCAGTCCGTTCTTTTCCAGCACGTATTGCAAAATCATAGCCGGCATGCCGCCTTTTCGTCCCATCAGCACAGTTTTTCCCTTGATGTTTTTGTAGTCAAAACCGTCCTTTTCCCTAGATAGCAAAAAGCTTCCGTCTCTCTTGGTCAATTGTCCCACAACTTTGGGATAGTCCTTTTTGCCCTGTAAGTAAACGTAAACGTTGGCTTCGCAGCCCATCAGTCCCATATCTGCTTCTTTTGTCAGCAATGCCGTCATCACGTTGTCTGCGCCGCTCCCGTTGGATAGTTCCACCGTAAGTCCTTCGTCCTCAAAATAGCCTAGGCTCATCGCAACGTACTGTGGCGTGTAAAACAAACTGTGCGTAACTTCGGTAAGACGTATAACGTTGTCGTTTTTGTTGCACGCACAGCAAAGTAAACTTGTGCCGATAACTAGCACCATAGCAAGTAAAATGCAAACATATTTTTTCAAAATAACCTCCGCTATATTGCATACTATGAACCGTTTCGGCAAACGGTTACGCTTCGGCTGCATTCAAATCTGCAAAAATCGACGCTTTGCGCAAACCGAGCCTGCAATTTGCTTCTATTTGCTTGCCAAGTCGGCTTTCAAATGCTAAAATATCATAAAACGTAGCAACTTCGGTTGCGGAAGGCAAAAGGCTTTTGAATAGCTTGCATTTCAGAGAGCGAACTACGGTGAGAATTTCGCATGCGGGCGGCAACGGTGTAGTTTGCCGAGTTGGCAGGGTGAAACGCTTTTCGACAGGCGCAACTAGCCTTGCACGGAAGCCCCGTAACAGGCGCAAAGAGGCTCGCAAGAGTGAACAAAGGTGGTACCGCGAACGCGTAGTTCGCCCTTTGATTAGGGCAAACTGCGCTTTTTTTTGTATTTATCGGCGTTCATTTGCCTCGGCAGTAAACTCCAAAAACAATCGGATAGACGTTTTTGGAAATTATGCAAAAAATTGTTCCCTTGCTTTGTCGGTTTTGATTGCCGACTTTTGGCAACACTCGACAACTTTCAAAACGACTTTAACAGGTCTTGTGTTCGTAGTTGCCGCTCAAATGTGTGGCAATATGCCAAGTTGACGTTGCCTTTGCAAAGCGGAACAGCCACTTGCATATATAATGTTGAAAAAAAATCAATCAATCGTAAAACAATCGGCGCAATCGCCAAGGAGAATAAACATGCTAGATAAAACCTATCAACCAAACCAATTCGAACACGATTTGTACCGTTGGTGGACGGAGCAAGGCTATTTTACGCCCAAAGCCGAACCGGGCAAACCGTACTTTTCTATGGTAACGCCGCCACCCAACATTACGGGCAAACTGCACCTCGGTCACGGCTTGGATAACGCCATTCAAGATAGTCTTATTCGTTTCAAGCGTATGCAGGGCTACAGCACCTTGTGGCTTCCCGGCACCGACCACGCCAGCATCGCAACCGAAGTCAAAATTGTGGAAGCCCTCAAAAAACAGGGCATCGACAAGCGGGACTTGGGCAGAGAAGGCTTTTTGAAGCGCGCTTGGCAGTGGAAGGAAGAATACGGCGGAACAATCGTGGAGCAACTCAAAACGTTGGGCAGCAGTTGCGATTGGTCGCGTTTGGCGTTCACAATGGACGATAAGTGCAGCAAAGCGGTTAGAAAGGTGTTCGTCAAAATGTACAACGACGGGCTTATCTACCGTGGAAACCGCATCATCAACTGGTGTCCCGTGTGCAAAACCGCGCTTTCCGACGCCGAAGTGGAGTACGAAGAAAAAGACGGCAACTTTTGGCATTACGGCTACACAACGCCGGACGGAAAAACGACGGTCACTTTTGCAACCACTCGTCCGGAAACCATGCTGGGCGATACCGCCGTTGCCGTGAACCCCAACGATCCCAGATACACGCACCTAATCGGCAAAACGGTTGTAGTGCCGTTTGTCAATAGGGAAATTCCCGTCATTGCCGACGAATACGTGGATATGGACTTTGGTACGGGCGTGGTAAAAATCACTCCGGCTCACGATCCCAACGACTTCGAAGTCGGTCTAAGGCACAATTTGCCCGTCATCAAGGTTATGAACGACGACGGCACCATGAACGAAAACGCAGGAGAATTTGCCGGTTTGGATAGGTACGAGTGTCGCAAGCAAATTGTCGCTCGCCTAAAAGAAATGGGCATTTTGCAAAAAATCGAGCCGCACAAGCATAACGTGGGCAGTTGCTACCGTTGCCACACGACGGTAGAACCGATTGTCAGCAAGCAATGGTTCGTAAAAATGGCTCCCCTTGCCAAGCCTGCAATCCAAGCGGTCAAAAACGGCGAAATTCAATTCCATCCGGAACGTTTTGAAAAAACCTACTTCAACTGGATGGAAAACATCCGCGATTGGTGCATCTCTCGTCAATTGTGGTGGGGACATCGCATCCCCGTTTGGTACTGCGATGATTGCGGCGCGGAAATTTGCTCGGAAACCGACGTTGACGTTTGCCCGAAGTGCGGAAGCAAGCGCGTTCACCAAGACGAGGACGTTTTGGACACTTGGTTCAGCAGTGCGCTTTGGCCGTTCTCTACGCTCGGCTACTACGACAACAGCGACGACTTCAAGGCATTTTTCCCCACAACCGTGCTTTCCTGCGGTTACGACATCATTTTCTTCTGGGTTGCCCGCATGATTTTCAGCTCGCTGTATAACACCGGCAAAGTTCCGTTCAAACACGTTTTGATGCACGGCATCGTTCGCGACGAACAAGGTCGCAAAATGAGCAAATCGCTGGGCAACGGAATCGATCCCGTGGAATTTATCGACAAATACGGCGCGGACACCTTGCGTTTTGCTTTGCTTAACGGAGTTGCAAACGGCTCGGATCTCCGTTTCAGTTCGGACAAAATCGACGGCACACGCAACTTTATGAACAAAATTTGGAACGCAAGCCGTTTCGTTTTGATGAATTGCGAAGGCAAACCGCTGGAACAAATGACAGAGGGCGTAAACTTGACGTTGGCGGATAAGTGGATTTTGACCAAACTCAACGCAACAATCAAACAAGTTACCGACCTTATGGAAAAGTACGAACTCGGTTTGTGCTGCCAAACGTTGTTCGACTTTGTTTGGAGCGAATTTTGCGATTGGTACATCGAGCTTACCAAGCCTGTTTTGTACGGCTCGGACGACAACGCTCGTTTGGACACCCTTGCCGTTCTCATCTACGTTTTAGATGCAATTTTGAAGTTGTTGCATCCATTCGTGCCGTTCATCACGGAAAAAATCTACCAAGAGTTGCCCATGCACGGCGAAAGCATAATGACGCAACGTTATCCCGTGTGGAGTGCCGATAGGGAATTCCCTGCCGACTTTGCGCTGGTGGAAGAAGTGAAAGAGCTTATCGGCAAAGTGCGCAATTTGCGCTCGGAATACGGCGTTGCTCCCTCCAAACGCGTCAAACTTTATGTTACCGCAAACGACCAACGCATAAAAGAGTGCGAAATGTACCTCATCAAATTGTGCGGCATAAGCGAAGTGGTTTACGGAGCGGCTCCGCAGGGCGAAAAGACTGTAAAAGCGGTGGGGACTGCGGCAACTTGCGAAGTGCCTCTCGGCGATTTGGTGGATGCCGAAAAGGAAATTGAACGTATTACCAAGGAACTCGAAAACGTCGTCGGAGAAATTGCTCGCGCGCAAGGCAAACTGAACAACCCCGGATTTATCTCCAAAGCGCCGCAAAATCTTGTGGATAACGAAAAAGCCAAATTGGCAAAATTCCAAGAACTCAAAGCGCAGTTGGATGCTCGCCTCGCCGAACTTAAAGGCTAGCAATCGGCTCAAATGCACTTATGACAAAGCAAATATTTGCGTTGAATATGTTTATCTCAACGGCAATGTTTTGCTTGAATATATTTGTAGTAAAGGCTGGTACTTGACTTGTATATATCTTTAAGGCTAATATTTTAAGTCCAATATGCTTGTCTTGACTGCTGATACCTAACTAAAATATTATCGTAAGGTCTGATGTTTTGAGACAAATATTTGAGCTTAAATATATCTAACGATTATATCAAAATAGTTATCTCAAAGGATACGGTCGTCTTATTCTCACGAACGATACAATTATAAAAAAATCCCCTGTTGCAAACGTTGTCGCAGGGGATTTTTT
>CAKRAM010000131.1 GCA_934294965.1 uncultured Clostridia bacterium | reverse complement strand
TATTATTTTATGTTAACAGTTGTATGGGTAGTAGCGATTATATGTGTTTGTTAGAATGGTGTTTTACATTGTTAGCGTTATCATCGTGTATTTGCTTTTGTCGGTTTGCTAATATATTTCTCCGAGCAGGATAAATAGTACTATGTTATCCCCTATCCGCAAGATTTTTCATAGTCTTGCGGGGTTGTTGTAAAACTTGCGTTATGCTTTCTATAGTGTAAAATTATCAATTTTGCTTGTTGCACCTCGATGTTTTCAGATTAACTTTATAATTTTACTATAACCGCCCCTGCGTTCTTGCACTCTAAGCGTGAAATACGTCAATATAGATAAATCTTTTCGAGAATATTTTTACTTCTTGTATCAGCGTATATGTTGACATTTGTTATAATTTGGTCTAAAATATACTAGAAAGGGTAGTGTAACTGCACGATCCTTTTGAAACTTAATCAACGGGAGGATTGTTATCCATGGTAACATCGATTACAAATTCTCTTGCTTCGGTAATACCACCTTGGGGCATAACCCTTATTGTTATAGGCGCTATTGCTTGTTTAGGCATAGGCTTTGCAGTAGGTCTATTCAGCTATCGTAGATACAGAAACAATCAAGTTGGCACAACTAAACAACAAGCCACTCAAATACTGGAATTCGCCAAAGACGAGGCGAAGGAACTTAAAGCAGAGGCATTAAAAGAGGCAAGAGAAGAGGCTCAAAAACAAAAGAACGAATTTGATCGTCAAGTTCGCGAACGTAACGGCGAACTTGCGAAGCAAGAAAATCGCTTGAATCAAAAGGAAGAAGCATTAGACAAAAAAGAAGAATTGCTTCTCAAAAAATTGGATCAAATCGACATTCAACAAAAGCAACTCATTTCTCATCAAAACGAACTTAACAAACGTCAACAGGAAATCGGCAAATCCGAAGAAAAGATTCAACAAGAACTTGAACATGTTGCCGGTATGACCAAGGACGAAGCAAAACAAGTGCTTGTGGACGCAATGGTGGCGGACGCAAGAAAAGAAGCGGCAGCTATTGTTCGCCGCATCGAGGCGGAAGCCAAGGAAAACGGCGAGCAAAAGGCAAGAGAGATTATCTCGTCGGCAATTCAACGTTGCGCAAGCGATCAAGTCAGCGAAATGACCGTTACCACCGTACCGCTTCCGGGCGACGAAATGAAAGGTCGTCTTATTGGTCGTGAAGGTCGCAATATCCGCGCTTTGGAAAATGCCACTGGCGTTGAACTTATCATCGACGACACGCCGGAAGTTGTAATTTTGTCCGGATTCGATCCCGTAAGACGTCAAATTGCACGTATCGCAATCGAAAAACTTATCACCGACGGGCGTATTCATCCTGCTCGTATCGAAGAAATAGTGGAAAAAGTTAAGCGCGATATGGAAGTTACAATCAAAGACGCAGGCGAAGCCGCCTCGTTCGATACAGGTGTGTTCGGTTTGCATCCGGAACTTATCAAACTTTTGGGTAGACTGAAGTACCGCACCAGTTACGGTCAAAACGTACTTAATCATTCAATCGAAGTCAGTTACATTGCAGGAATCATGGCTTCCGAACTTGGTTTGGACGTTGCACTTGCAAAGCGCGGAGCGTTGCTTCACGATATCGGCAAGGCGGTTGACCAGGAAGTTGAAGGCACGCATATGCAAATCGGCGCCGATTTGGCAAAGAAGTACAAGGAAAGCAAAGAGGTCGTAAACTGTATTGCATCTCACCATGGCGACGTTGAACCTATGACCGTCGAAGCGGTTATCGTGGCCGCTGCCGATGCCGTAAGCGGTGCAAGACCGGGCGCGCGTAGAGAATCCATCGAAAACTACGTAAAACGTTTGGAAAAATTGGAGGAAATTGCCAATTCCTTCAAGGGCGTACAAAAGTCTTACGCGGTGCAAGCCGGACGCGAAATTCGTATTATCGTCAAGCCGGAAGAAGTCAATGACGAAACAACCGTTTTGCTTGCTAACGACATTGCTCGTCGCATTGAAAACGAATTGGAATATCCGGGACAAATCAAAGTTAACGTCATACGCGAAACTCGCAGTGTGGATTACGCAAAATAATCCCAAAGGAGATAATTTATGAGCAACATTTTGGAAGACGAAATGGTAACGTTGCTTTCTTCCGAAGGCGAAGAAATCGAGTTTTATCCTATCGCAAAAATCTATTTGGGACACAAAGGCTATGCAATTTTGCAACCTGTGGAACTTATCGAAGGCATGAGTGACGACGAGGCGTTGGTGTTTGAACATACCGAAAAGAACGGCGACGATCATTTTGACATTGTTTTGGACGACGACATCATCGAAAAAGTATTTGCAGAATACAATCGTTTGTTGGACGAACAACAAAACGGCTGATTTTTTCCATAATTTAGCAAATGAGCGGACTAGGCTATATCATCGGCTTGGTTCGCTTTTTTACGCAAAAAAAACACAAGGCGGCAAGGCCGTCTTGTGGCAATGATGGTTTTGTTATTTTTCCGTTGTGACTATAGGTTGCGGATTTTAGGCGAGAATTTTTTGATAGTGTTCAACTTCACCTCTTGCAAGTTGGTCGCATCGTTCGTTCAGTTCCACGTCGGCATGCCCTTTTACTTTCACAAAGTGAACGACGTGCTTGTTCACTTCGTATATTAGAGCCTTCCACAAATCGACGTTCTTCACGTCGCTTTTGCCTGCAGTACGCCAATTGTTGCGTTGCCAAGAAGTTATCCAATCTTTGTTGAATGCGTCGGCAACGTATTGGGAATCGGTGCAAATGTCGCATTCGCATTGCTCTTTTAGGCAGCGCATCGCTTGAATCACGGCAAACAGTTCCATGCGATTGTTAGTGGTGGACTTGTCGTATCCGCTGATTTCCTTCATTTTTCCGTTGTAGCAAAGCACGGCAGCCCATCCGCCTATCCCGGGGTTTCCCGAACATGCTCCGTCGGTGTATATCGTAACTTTTTTCATAATTCAAACAAATTTTCCTTGCAAGTATTTGACAATATATAATACATCAATTATAATATTAAAGCGTCAAAGTTGCAAACGTTTAAGCGTAATTTATTGTAGGGGAGTGGCTCAACGGTAGAGCAACGGTCTCCAAAACCGTCGGTTGCGTGTTCGAATCGCGTCTCCCCTGCCAAAATCCTGAAATCGAGTTAAAAATCGGTTTTGGGATTTTTTTTTGTTTGCTGGGATAAATATTGCGCACTATAAAATAGTGTGCGTAAAAAGGGCTTAAAGGTTGCCTTTTGGCTAAAGTGAGGAAGGGCATCTTTCGATTGCCTGCTATGTGTTCCGTGTGGCTATATTTCGATTTACATTTTACAACAATTAAGCAAAAACTGACTTGCTAAGCAAAAATTGACTTGCGCGGAGTGAATATTATTAAAAAAGTAAGTGG
>CAKRAM010000130.1 GCA_934294965.1 uncultured Clostridia bacterium | reverse complement strand
GAGCGGACTTTGCCAACTGCACACAAGGCAAAGTCCGTATAGATTTTGAACAAGAGCAGAATATTACTGAACGCAAGTCGACGCCGACAACACAAGTATATATCCTTTTGTTTTAAAACGAAAACTGCCGCTGCTATTATAGCAAATCGAAATTGCACATTTTGTGAACAATCCGAAGGTACTAGCACAATGCTACCTTTATCGGCATACCACTGCGCGATTTTTCTTTGAGGCACGGCAGGTTGTCGATAAAACAAACCACTTTTGTGGACTTTCGTCCGTTTTCACCGACTATTTTTGCTACAAATAGGTTTTTGCTACGTTAAAACTCCCTCGTAGCAACTAGCAAACACAGTGCGTTATTTGTTTAGAAACAGACTACTTTAACAGCGGCTTCAAAAATTGTCCGGTGTAACTGTTTTCCACCTCGGCAATTTGTTCGGGTGTCCCCGTTGCCACTATCGTACCGCCTTTGTCGCCGCCTTCCGGTCCCAAATCGATGATGTGGTCGGCAACTTTTATCACGTCCAAATTGTGTTCGATAACCAACACCGTGTTGCCGCTTGCAACCAGCCGCTGCAAAATCCCCACCAGTTTGGCTACGTCGTGAGTGTGAAGTCCGGTTGTAGGCTCGTCCAAAATGTACATTGTTTTGCCCGTGCTACGCTTGGACAACTCGGTTGCAAGTTTTACGCGTTGCGCTTCGCCGCCGGAAAGCGTGGTTGCGGGCTGTCCCAATTTGATGTAGCCCAGTCCCACGTCGTAGAGCGTTTGCATTTTGTTTTTGATTGAGGTTAAGTTTTCGAAAAACGAAACAGCCTCTTCCACCGTCATATCCAGCACATCTGCAATGGACTTGCCTTTGTACTTTACGGCAAGCGTTTCGCGATTGTATCTGGCTCCGTGACAAACTTCGCAGGGAACGTACACGTCCGGCAAAAAGTTCATGGCAATTTTGATTATGCCGTCGCCCTCGCAATGCTCGCACCTGCCGCCCTTGACGTTAAAACTGAATCGCCCGCTTTTGTAGCCGCGCTCTTTTGCGTCCGGAGTGGAAGCAAACAAATCGCGTATGGCGGTAAATACGCCGGTGTACGTTGCGGGGTTACTGCTGGGCATGCGACCTATCGGGCTTTGGTCTATTGCGATAACCTTATCCAAATACTCCACGCCCTCGATGCCTTGGCACAACACGTCGCGCGGCTTTGCCCTGTTGAGTTTGTTTGCCAAGTACGGCAACAAAACTTCGTTTACCAGCGACGACTTGCCCGAACCGGAAACGCCCGTCACCACAACTAACTTGCCGAGGGGAATATCCACGTCCACGTGTTTGAGGTTGTTTTTGTACGCGCCTTTTACGATAAGGTGCTTGCCGTTGCCCTGACGGCGTTCGGAAGGCACAGGGACGGAAAGTTCGCCGCTGAGGTATTTACCCGTTATCGATTGCGGACAGTTCATAACGTCCTCTACGGTGCCTGCAACGACGACTTGACCGCCGTGCACGCCTGCGCCCGGTCCGACGTCCACAATATAGTCGGCTTGGCGAATGGTATCTTCGTCGTGCTCTACAACGATAAGCGTGTTGCCGATATCCCGAAGGTGCTTAAGTGTGGCGATAAGTTTTGCGTTATCGCGTTGATGCAAACCTATGCTGGGCTCGTCCAAAATGTACAATACGCCGGTAAGTCCGCTGCCGATTTGCGTTGCAAGTCTTATGCGTTGCGCTTCTCCGCCGGACAAACTGCCCGAAGCGCGGTTCAATGTGAGGTACCCCAGCCCCACGTCCACCAAAAATTTTAGGCGCGCGTTGACTTCCCTCAAAATCATATAGGCAATTTTTGCGCGGGTTTCGTCTAGTTGTAAATCGGAGAAGAATTCCAGCGCCTGCTCGACGGAAAGTTCGCCGACTTCCCAAATGTTCAGTCCGCCCACTTTTACCGACAAAATTTCCTTTTTAAGCCTTTTTCCGCCGCAGGACGTACAAGGCTTGTTGACCATAAATTTTTCGTACTCTACGCGCGTCCAATCGCTTTTGCACTCGGCGTGCCTGCGAGTCATCATTGGAATTATGCCTTCCCACGTGGTGTTGAACGACCTGCCGTCGTCCAAGAAGCACTCTATTTGCTCACCGCCGTTGCCGTACATAATCAAATTGTAGATGTTTTTGGGCAAATCTCTGACGGGAACGTCGCAAGAAAAGCCATACTTATACGCCAAACCGTCGAAGAGCATACGCATCCAACTTGCTGCGCCCAAATTGAAGCCGAGCAAGCGAATTGCTCCCTCGTGCAGACTTTTGCTATCGTCCGGCAAAATCAGCCGTTCGTCGAATTCCTGCTTGAACCCTAGTCCCAAACAATCCGGGCATGCGCCGAAAGGACTGTTGAAGGAAAAACTGCGCGGTTCCATTTCTTCCAACGCAAAGCCACAATTGGGACAGGCAAACTTGTCCGAATAGGTTACGTCACCGCTATCGGTGGACACGACAACCAACCCATCGGCAAGTTTTAGAGCCGTTTCCACACTGTCCGAAAGACGAGTGCCAATATCCGGCTTGACAACAAGCCTGTCCACAACGACGGAGATGTTGTGCTTAATATTCTTTTCCAACTTGATTTCTTCGTCCAGCGTGTACACGTTGCCGTCTACGTTGACGCGGGCAAAACCCTGCTTTTTGAGTTGGTCGAAAAGTTTTTGAAATTCGCCCTTTCTTCCGCGCACCACCGGCGCAAGAATTTGCAACTTTGTGCCTTGTTCGTAGGCTTTGACTTTGTCGCAAATTTGGTCCACCGTAACTTTGGCGATTGGCACTCCGCAATTGGGGCAATACGCAACGCCTATGCGCGCAAAAAGCAAACGCAAGTAGTCGTAAATTTCCGTCACCGTGCCTACCGTGGAACGAGGATTGGACGAAGTGGTTTTTTGGTCGATGGATATTGCCGGGGACAAACCTTCGATGCTTTCCACGTCCGGTTTTTCCATAAGTCCCAAAAATTGACGAGCGTACGCCGACAAACTTTCCATGTAGCGGCGTTGACCTTCGGCAAAAATCGTGTCGAATGCAAGCGACGACTTGCCCGAACCGGACAATCCCGTAAACACAACCAATTTGTCACGCGGAATGGTTACCGAAAGGCTTTTTAGGTTGTTTTCTTTGGCATTTTTTACAATAATTTCTTTCATATTTCTACCCGCCGAATGCAAAAGCATTTGGCAATATTGGTTTAGTTGTAAGTTGAATTTTTCGGTTTGCAGGAGTGCGCAACGCGGTTATTCGGCATACGGTTGCCTTAGACG
>CAKRAM010000129.1 GCA_934294965.1 uncultured Clostridia bacterium | reverse complement strand
GACAAAGCCAACGTGAAAAAGCCGCCCCATGCACCTTTGGGATTTGTGATATACCCTACCTACAACACGATTTTGGTGAACCCGGACAGACACGTTGAACTTATCGGCTGACAAAATGACAAGTTTTTGCAAAACATAATGAATTGAACGAGTTTCGTTTATATTTGGCTTTGGATTTTGGCGAAAAATACTATGCAACCGACGTTTCGACAAAAAATCGAGTTACAGCCTCACAATCGAAAATAACCGCGTGCGACAATTTTTGCACCGATTTTTCAAACGCAAACATTTGATATAGAAAAATGCTCTCCGAATTTGTATCGGGGAGCATTTTTGCTTGAAAAATAGGTTGACTATTCAGCCGAAACTTTGACTCGGCAGTAAAAATTGCATTTGAACCCACCGCAAAGGTATGTGGCAACTCTGTAAGAAATACCAATTGCAATAGAGAGTAGCCCAAAATAAACGATTATACTACTTTTTGTTTAACTCCTGCGGCACGTAGTGCTTTAACGCATTCACGACTAACACCGATTTTGCGGCTTGTTTAGGAGAAGCAAGCAACCGAACGCGTACTTGACGTACGTGGAGGGGCTTAACAAAGCCTAAATATTCGTGAAGGCGTTAAAATGGATTCCGCTGTTGCTGCTGCCTAGGCAGTGGAGATTTGAACTTCCGTGCTTTGTGTGACCGAAAACGAGTTTTTCTTTGAAAAAATCCGATAAAGGGCAAAGCATTATTTTCGTAAAACTCAATGTCACACAAAGTGCATCGAAGTTGCAAGTGTGCCAAAGTGTTGCAGGACCAGGCAGCGTTGCGATGCTGTACTTATTATGCCGTACAGCGAGCGACGATAACGACGTACTGCGGCGCTTGGGTGCGGTTACAACCACGAAAGTTCAAAGCGGAACTGCCTAGTCCAACGCGATGTGTTCGACGTCCTTTTTGTTGCTGCGTTTGTACACCACAAAGCGATTGCCGATGCACACAACAGGCTCACAGTCAAGACGAGCGCAGGTTTCGTCGCACATTTCTCTTGCCGACGATATGCAACTTTTTAGGGCAGCCACTTTGACGATTTCGTGATTGTACAGTCCAACTTCGATTTCACGAAAGACGTTTTCGGAAAGTTCGTCCTTACCGACGGTGACCGTGGGTTTGAGTGAATTTGCCAATGCTTTTAGTTTGCTTCGTTGTTTTGTTGTTATCATAGTTGTTTTCCTTTATGTAATTTGACGGGTGCATTGAGCATGCGTGATAGCCGCAATTGCACCGCTTGGGGTTAATTTTTATAGTTTGAGGGCGTTCAAAGCACAACTGCAGGCAGTGGAGGTTTGAACTTCCTATTCAACAAAGTCGAATTCTATGTCACCGACGATTACCGTATCACCGTCCTTGGCTCCGTTTTGGCGAAGCGCTTTGATTACGCCCTTATCGTTAAGCACGCGTTGGAAGTACCTGAAACTGTCGTAGTCGTCCATGTTGACTTTGCGGGACAAAATTTCCACCAAACCGCCGACCACTTCGAACACGCCGTCGTCCAAAATTTGAATTTCGTAGGTTTCCTCCTCCGGCTTGTCCAACACAAACGGAGTGTACTCCATGGGCCGGCTTTCCGGAAGGTTTTCCAAGGTGTTTACCAGCGTTTCCAACAGTTGCTCCGCACCTTCGTGGATTATTGTCGTCATGGGGATTACCGTATACTTTTTGCCGTATTTGGCGTTGAAACGCGCCAAATTTTCCTCGGCGTGCGGCATATCCATTTTGTTTGCGACAACAATCATGGGCAATTGTTGGAGTGCCGGATCGTAGGTGTAAATTTCGTTGTTGATAAGTTCGAAGTCGGAAAGCGGATCGCGATCCTCACTGCCGGAAATATCCAAAACATGCACCAAAACGCGAGTGCGCTCTATGTGGCGCAAAAAACTGTGCCCCAGCCCTGCGCCTTCGCTTGCGCCCTCGATGAGTCCCGGGATATCCGCCATGACGAAGGACGTATCGTAGTAGCCGACTACGCCCAAATTGGGAGAAAGCGTTGTGAAGTGGTAGTTGGCAATTTTTGGTTTGGCATCCGAAACGACCGAAAGCAAGGTGCTTTTGCCCACGTTGGGGAATCCGACAAGACCGACGTCTGCAATTGTTTTTAGTTCCAGCACCACTTCGTATTCCTTGGTTTTGACGCCGTTTTCGGCAAACGAAGGGGATTGCCTGCGGGAAGTTGCAAAGTGATGGTTACCTCTGCCGCCTTTTCCGCCTTGCAAAATGACTTTGCGTTCGCCGTCCGAGAACATATCGGCAATGATATCCCCGTCTACGGTTTTGACCACCGTGCCTACAGGAACTTTTACGACAATGTCCTCACCCTTTTTGCCGTAGCAGTTTTTTCTGCCGCCGTTTTCGCCGTTGCCTGCACGGAAATGCTTTTGAAAATGGAAGGCGTTCAGAGTGTTTTCCGACGTGGTCGCGACAAAAATAACGTCGCCGCCTTTGCCGCCGTCGCCACCGTCCGGTCCGCCGTTGGGAACGTACTTTTCGGTGTGCAAACTTGCCGAACCGTTGCCGCCGTTACCTGCCTTTACGTAAATTTTTACTTTGTCGATAAACATTTTTACCTCCCGAATCTATTTAGTATTGCCGCAAATGCGGTTTTTGCGTTACCTACTGCAGTTGCAACCAAACTTCCGCCGATTGCGTCTCCGCCGCCGTACACGTTGCCGAAAATAAGTCCGTTTTCGTTTGCCGACAAGCGTTTGCCACCGATTGTTACCGACAAAGCGTTGCCGACCGCGGACACCAAAACGTCGCACTTTGCCGATTGTTGGTCGGTGCCGAGCGACAGGCTGTTTCTGCCGTCGAAAACCGTGTTTACGTAGGTTACGACAAGGTTATTTTTGTCCTTTTGCACCGAAACGGGAGCCGAAGCGCAAACGAAATTTACGCCGTCCGCCATGGCCGCGTCGATTTCCTTTTTGTATGCCGGCATTTGAGCAATTGCACGTCTATACAAAATGGTGGATTTGCCGCCGCGCTTGACATTGAGCCGAGCGCAATCCATTGCAGTGTTTCCGCCGCCGACGACAATCACGTTGCCGAAACGATTGCTGCGCAAAAATTCGTCCGCAGTGGTTGCAAAATCATCCCCGACAACGCCCAACTTGCGAGGCACGGTTGCGCCGAAAGACAGGTACACCGCGTCGAACTTTTGGGACAAATCCGCAATGTCCTGCTCGGTTACAAATTGCTTTTTTACCGTTACGTTTGTGTGCGACAGGCTGTTTTCCGCATTTGCGATGACCGACCTTGGCAAGCGAAAATCCGGTATGCTTTTTAGGGTGTGAAGCAGTTCATCCGCCTCAAACAACGTTACCGCTGCCCCGTGAGAATAGCACAGTTCCGCCATGGTTATGCCGGAAACGCCCCCGCCTACAACGGCAACCGAAACGCCGTGAAGCGCATTGTCGATTTTTTGCGGAACATAGCCCTGCTCGAACACTTGAATTTCCACATTTCCGCAGCATACGGGTGTGCCTTTTTTATTCAAAACGCACGCGCCCTTGCATTGAAGTTCGTGCGGACAAACGTAGCCGCAAACCGCTCCGAACGGATGCCCGACGATTTGCATTGCTTGGCAGTAATCTCCGTTTTTTGCCGCCTCGATGACCTTAGGCACGTTGGTATTTGCCGGGCAAGCGGCTTGACAGATGGGTTTTTTGCAGCCCAAACACTTGTTGCACTCGGCAAGCAAAATTTCCTTGTTCATAAATTTTGTTCCTTGTAGTACTTGCACAAACTTTGCACCGAACAATTTTGGCACAGCGGGCGTTGCGCTTTGCAAACGTACCTTCCGTGCAACAACAAATAGTGATGACCGTCCGCCCACATAGTTTGCGGAATTGCCTGCATAAGTTGATTTTCCGTTTCGGTGACGGTTTTTGCCGAGGCTAGTCCCAGCCTGTTTGCCACGCGAAATACGTGAGTATCCACCGCTATGGCTTGTCCGCCGAAGCCGACTGCGTACACCACGTTGGCGGTTTTTCGACCGACGCCGTCCAAGGTACGAAGTTCCTCTATCGTGCAGGGAACTTGTCCGCCGAAACGCTCCACGATGTCCTTTGCCGATTGCTTGATGAATTTTGCCTTGTTGTGGTAAAAACCGCAGGGCTTGATGGCGTTTTCGATTTGCTCAATAGGAAGATTCGCCATTTGCTCGGGCGTATCGGCAAGGGCAAACAGCGACGGCGCAACTTGATTTACGCGCTTATCGGTGCATTGCGCCGACAGTATCACGGCAACGAGCAGTTCGTACACACTATTGAAATGCAGTTCGCTTTTAGGATTGGGAAAATCCTTTGCCAGCGTTTCCATTATCCGAGCGTTGGTTTGGGCTTGCTCGGCACTGATTTTGATTTGCATAATATATTATTATACACGCCGATGCAATTTTTGTAAATCCGTTTGACGATAGTAGTTTTACAACCTACTGACAAAACTGCCTCGGATTGTATTTTGCACCAAGTAAAACCCGACAAAAGACTGCGCCGACGACAACTCGGCACGGAATTTTTGCACTGCTACAACCGTCGTTTTGACCGACATGCCACACCCTACGCCAACCGCGCGCGGCGTGGAAACAAGCGAGCAGGTTTCGCCGTTTTGGATGAGATAGTTATACACCCTTATGGAAACATTTCTGGAACGATACACCGCTACTACATATTGCACGATATTGCCCTCCTATGTACTCGCAAAAAATCGGTTGTTTGTTTGCCCAGAGTTGCCTGCGTTTAGCTTGCGCTACATAATAACTACGTATATGCAAAGGATTTTCCCATAGAATATACTACGAAATTTACCTGATCGGTGATACTATGATTTACTTGGACAATGCCGCAACAACAAATCACAAGCCGCAAACGGTGCTGGACGCCGTAAACAACTGCATTTTGAACTACTCTGTCAATCCCAATCGCGGAGGGGGAAAGCGCGCACTGGAACTATCCAAAATTTTGTACGATATTCGCTGCAAAATTTCCCTTTTGGTGGACGGATACGGCGCGGACAGGGTGATTTTTACACACGGTTGCACCGACGCCCTCAATTTGGCAATTTTGGGTACGGCAAAAAAGGGACACGTGGTTATAACCGCAACCGAACATAACTCGGTTTTGCGCCCGGTTATGCAACTGTTCAAAAAGGGAATTGTGGACATTAGCGTGGTAACCCCCGACGAAGAAGGGAACATATCCGCACAAAGTATCGAAAACGCACTGCGTGAGGACACTTACCTTGTGTGCGTGAGCCACGCTTCCAACGTTACCGGAAAAGCACAAAACTTGCAGGAAATAGGACTTGTGGCAAAGCGCCGCAACCTTTTGTTTTTGGTCGACTGTGCGCAAAGTATGGGATATTTCCCTTTGGATATGAACAAGTGCGGTGTATCGATGGCGGCTTTCGGCGCACACAAAGGACTGCACGGACTGCAAGGCGCGGGGGTGTTGGTCGTTTCCGACAAGGTTGCCCTTAAACCCGTGATCTTTGGAGGAACGGGGACGGAAAGCCAAAACGTTTACCAGCCGACAACCTTTCCGGACGGCTTTGAACCCGGCACGCTGCCCTGCCCGGCGATAGTATCCATGGGCGCGGGAATAGATGCTTGGCTATCCGACTGGAAAAGACGTGGCGAAACGATACAAGCAATGCAGGCGCTGATTTTGGCAGGACTGAAAAGCATACCGAACGTGAAACTGTTAAGCAAAGCAAACCGAAGCGGAATTGTGGCGTTTGACGTCGGCAACACCGACAGCAACGCCGTTGCCGATTGCCTGTCGGAAAAGTTTGACGTTGTTACGCGCGGCGGATTGCACTGCGCACCGCTTATGCACAAATTTTGGGGTACGGACAGTCAGGGAGCAGTGCGTGCTTCGGTATCCTACGCAACCACAAAACAAGATTGTTTTTGTTTGCTGAATGCGGTGGAACACATAGCAAAGCGCGGTTTGTAGACGGAAAAATTAAAATAAAAACGCACATATACAAGTAAAGCGACATAAAAAGTGCGCTTTGCGTTTGTGAACTGTGTGAAAATCGCCGAACATATAACTGCAATTCACTGTGTGTTACGGTGTGTTTTTCCATAAAATAGGTAATGTTCTCTGAAACATTTAACTATTAAACAGAAATCACAAAGGATAACTTTTGTTTTTTTGTCACACAAAGCACGGCAAAATCCGCACAGCCCGTGCGGTTGTGAACTAAAAACGGGTTGCGGCTTGTGAATACGCAAAAAAAATCCGCAAACGACTTGCGCCGTTTACGGACAAACGTCAAATTTATTTTACATAGTGGTTGTCGTAAAATTTGCAAAGCCTGTCGGTCACTTCACTGCCGCAAACATCTTTGATCGGGCGGAAAAACTCTTGGCTTTCCTTGGAACGAGGCGGAAAAACATAGCCTTCCTCGTTGGTTTGAGGCTCACCGCTTTGACTGCCGAAAACCTTTTGCACGGCGTTCATCACCGACGGATTGGAAATGAGGTTAATCACCGCTCCCGTTTTGTCCTGCGCACTCGACGAAGAATCGGCAAGCGTTTGAACGCCGTCGATGAGCGATTTGGTTTCGTCCGACAGCAAACCGCCGAGGACATCCGTTGGCAGGGTTTTGCCGCCGCAATTGGAAGTTGTTGCCATTTTCCACACCAACACAATCAGCGCAATAGTAGACAAATCCAAAATTTTTACCTCCGCAAAAAATAAAGACCGCCGTGAAGTTATCGATACATTATATGCCGACATATAATGAATAGTAACACAAAACGCAAATTTGAAAGGAGAACAAAATGAACAGAGATCCGAGAAATATTTTTGTAGATCAACGCAAGCAGTATACCGAACCGCAAACCAAGCAACAGGAAACGAACGAGGAAAATCAACAAAAAACCTACGAGGAGCGTGTTGCCGAAATGAAGGCACTTGCCGCAAAATATCAAAAAGAGGGCGAAGGACAACTTGTTAAAGATATTGTGAACAACGTGATAGAACAAAAGGCAAGCGGACAACTTACAAACAAGCAACTGACGGCGTTTGCTAACCGCATTATGCCACTACTAAACAGCGAACAAAAACAGCGGCTTTCTGCACTGCTGGAACAACTGCTGAGGCTTTGAAATTGAACTTTTGTGCTTTGTGTGGCTGAAACACAAGAGTTTTTTTTGATTGCTCTGTTTTGTTGTTTACCGTCGCATTTCGAGAGGTGGTATTGCGTTTCATTTACGCTTGCCGTCACACAAAGCGCATTACAGTTGTAAGCGTGCCGAAGTGTTGCACGACTAGCGCGGGGAAGGTGCGGTTGTGACGTACAGCAAACAACAAAACACGGACTGTATGCCCGCGGGGAACGCAAATAGTCGTGAAGTCATTAAAACGTGTTCCGGCGCTGTTGCCACTGCCTAAATTGTAAACAAAATGAGTTCGACGTAATGCCGAACTCATTTTTGTTTGGTTATATTGGTTTATTCAAACTTAAAATTTTGCGTTTGCCGATAGGAAGCAACTTACTTGTTCCAATAGTTGAGCGTGGCTTGCCACAATTGGCTGTAAGTTTTTAGGTTATTAAACTCGCCTGTCGGAGTGTAGCCCGTGCCGTGAATGTTTGTGCCGAGCGGCGAATAGTAGCGCGCAAAGGTGAAATAGATTGCCCAACTTGCCGTGCTGAGTTCTCCGTTACGTTTTACAACCGTGCCACGGTGTCCCGTGAGCGGAACGATTGTTTGCGCAATGCCCTTGCCGTAGGTTTTTGTTCCCATTTGCACAGCCGTGCCGTAGTCCGTAAGCGCACCGGTAAGCAATTCGCTTGCCGAAGCCGAGTTGCCGTCCGTCCAAATGACGATGTTGCATTTTCCGTCGGTGGGAACTGCAAAAAAGTTTTTATACGTCGGCGCGTGGTACTCGGACTCGATTTGAGAAGCGTCTTTGGGTACCATTTTGGTGATTAGCAGTTTGTTTCCGCTTGTGACCAATGCTTTTTGCTCGGAAGTGAGGTTAAAGTCGTCCAGAAGCATTGCCGCAATTTGGCAAACGTAATCCACTCTGCCGCCGGGGTTGCCTTTTACGTCCAAAACCAAACGTTTTAGTCCGCGTTGTTTGAACAGTTGCATTGCCTTGGTAAATTCATCCAAAACGTCGCTGGAACCGCTGTACATAAACTGCACGATACGGATATAGCCTGTGTCCGAAGGCAATTTGTCCAAGCAACGGTCCTGATAGGTGGTATATCCGCGAGTTGCCGTAACTTCCGTAGAAACGTTGGTACAATCCTTGCCGAAGAAGAACTCCACGTATTCAAACGGATACTCGGAATTTACAAAATCGATAGCCGCGCGTGTAATGGGTACGGTGAAAATTTCGCCGCCGCGCAAAACGTGGAAAGTTGCCGAATTTACGTGGGATAACACTTGCGCCGCATCGTTGGTGGTTGCGTAGTCCGCAAGCAAAATTGTGGAATAATCTTTTCCGTCCACTGTGAGCGCATTGCCGTTCGCGTCTTTGGCGTCTGTGAGTTTCAGCACCAAGTCCTCGGCTTGCAAATTTCCGTAAGCCGCGCTGTCCGTTACCACCGAGGAAACATACAAGCCGACCGACGAAATTAAACTGTACTGGAATCCGAACAATTTGCCGCTATCCGTGCCGACGGATGTGGACTCCGGATTCATGTAGTCGTAGTAAGTTTGCGGACTCATGAGCGAGCAATACTTGTCGCCGACGGTTTCCAAAATTGCCGTGCCTGCCTTTTCCACCGCTTCCGTCCACTGCTCTTCGGTTATGTTGTCGTTATAATAGTAGGTTTTGAAGTAGTCTATCATATCCGACAACAACCTGACCGACTCGGACGTATCCGACGTGTTGGTTGGCGGCAAAACGATGCAGCCGTACAGCGAACAAAGGAAAACGCCCAGCATCACCGAAAGCAGCACTATGGAAACGATTAG
>CAKRAM010000128.1 GCA_934294965.1 uncultured Clostridia bacterium | reverse complement strand
CCGGTTTGCGCAATAAATTGCTTGCACGACGTAAGTGTTTCGTTACGATTCTATTATGCAGTCGTTTATGGTCTCTGCTAAATTGTTTGCATAAGGTGTTTTTATATATTGAAATCAGTTCATCAATGTCATTATGCAGCTGATATTTAAATCCTCTTTTCTTGTTTATCGTTTCTCCGTTATCTTGTCGCATTTTATAGCGAATTTTTTCATAAAATATGCTAATAACTGTGTTTTGCAGGCGATTTTCGACACGATTAGCCCACAATTGTCAAAGTAAATGGTTTTTCGACCGCGCCGGCGATTTATTATAGTCGTGCAATCGAGCAAGTCTGCAGCAAAACAAAAGGAGATTTTGTGAAAAAAGCCATTTGCGCAACTCTCGTCGCTCTCATTTGCGTAACTTCCGTGTGCGGAATCGGCGCGTATTCCAAGGTATTTGCAGGCAGTCGAAAGTTGCCTATCTACTGCGTACAAACCGACAAAAAAATTGCAGCAATCAGTTTCGACGCCGCTTGGGGCGCGGACAAAACGAGTCAAATTATGGATGTTTGCGAAGAGTGGGGCGTAAAAGCCACGTTCTTTTTGGTGGGATTTTGGGTGGACAAATATCCGGAAAAGGTTGCGGAAATTGCTTCGCGTGGCTTCGAAATTGGCACGCACAGCCAAACTCATCCGCAAATGAGCAAACTTTCGGCGGAAAAATGCCGCTCGGAACTGAAAACAAGCAGTCAAAAAATTACCGACATCACCGGGCTGCCCGTTCGGCTGTTCCGTCCGCCTTTCGGAGATTACGACAACCAACTTATCACCGTTGCCGAAAACTTGGGATTGTACACAATTCAGTGGAGCGTGGACAGTTTGGATTGGAAGGGACTTTCGGCTTTAAGCATTGCCGAGCGCGTGCAAAAAGCGCAAAGCGGAGATATTATTTTGTGCCACAACAACAGTGATCACATAGTGGAAGCACTGCCTCTCATTTTTTCCGCAATGCAAAATAAGGGCATAAAACTTTGCCCGGTGGGAGAACTCATTTACACGGAAAACTACAAAATAGATTCCTCCGGCAAACAAATTTTGCAGGTAGAAAATACAAAATAACCCAAAAAGAATATTCATTTTTAATGGATATTTAAGGCTTTGCTATTAAAATCGAAATATATAAGCAAGATCTACGGCGCAATCGGTGCAAAAATTAAAAATTGGTGCTACCGAAAACTGCCGCAAAATGCTTGTGTTCCGAATTTTGCGCAATGCCAAAGATAAAATACAATCGGAGACAAACATTATGAAAAACGTAACAAACAGCGTAATAATCACAGGGGTGCTTTGCACCGAACCGACTTTTTCCCACGAAGTCTACGGCGAAAAGTTTTTCGACTCGTTCGTAAAAGTTAAGCGGCTTTCCGGTATGGACGACGTTTTGCCCGTATCCGTTTCCGACCATTTGCTTAAACCATTTGTTCAAATCGGTGCGGAAGTTACGAGAGTGGGACAATTTAGAAGTTACAACAAACTGGAAGACGGCAGAAGCAAACTTATGCTCACGGTTTTTGCACGCGACGTTTTGCCGAGTTCGGAAGAGGAATCTCCCAACCAAGTGCAACTTTGCGGATACGTTTGCAAACCGCCTATATACCGCACAACGCCGTTTAGCCGCGAAATTTGCGATTTGCTTATTGCCGTCAACCGTCAATACGGCAAAAGCGACTACAGTCCCTGTATCGTTTGGGGAAACAACGCGCGTTTTGCCGGCAATTTGCCCGTAGGCAGTCGCCTAAACTTGGTGGGGCGCATCCAATCCAGAGAGTACCAAAAGCACCTGCCGGATTGTTCGGTAATAACCAAAGTTGCCTACGAAGTTTCGGTTTCGAGTATTTCCGTTTGCACGGAAGACCTCTCCGATTCCGACACGCCCGCCATCTAGCGTCACGAACGAAGGACTTTTCGTCAATCGTTTATCCAATTTTCTCCCTTATTGCAAACGGGACTGCATTTTTGCAGTCCCGTTTGTGTTCTATTTATTTAGTTTTCTAAATTCGTCCGCTTTCCGCACGTTTAACTTTTTTGCGATGGATAAATACCGCAATCAGAATTATAGCGAGCAGCAGAGCAACGCCTAGGGAAATAAGTCCCACAATCGAGTTGGTTGTGATGTCGTCCACGCCGATAAGCCTATCCGCGTTTATCCAACCGTAGTCGGCAGTTCCGTCCCCGTACAAAACTTGCAGAAGTGCAGCGTTGCCTTCGATTTTGACAACGTTAACAAGTTGCCCGGAATACAGTTTAATTTGTCCGTTTTCGTTGCTGATTTCTTCCCCGGGGAGCCGTTCGGCGGTAATGTACAGGCTTTCCGCGCTAAACAGCGAAGCATTGATTTTGCGTGTGCCGACAATCTCGGGGAAATCTTCTCCCGTGGTGCGAGCCACAAATTTGCTAATTGCACCTTGCGGAACAAATCCGAATTTGGTTTGCTCGTTCACCGTGTAGGAAATGTAGAACCAAACTTTGCCAAGGGTTGTAAATTGTTGCAGGATGTCGGCTTCGATAAGCGACGTTGCCTTTTGGTCAAAAACGTCGGCGTGTTCGGAAGTTTCCAGCGGCAATGAGTAAACGTACACGGTATTAAGAGAGTTGAATTTTGCAACAAAGTTCACGTCCTTGCTAACGTTGTTGTCCACAATTTCAATTTTGTCGTCGGCGGAAACGTTGGTCACGCCGTCGCTCTTTTTAACCCAACCGAATTTGCCGTTCACAAAAACGTAGTAGTAGGGGCTTGTTACGTTTTCGGGATAGTCCAAAACGACGTATTCGCCGGTGTAGTTCTTTTCTATATCTGCAATTGTGGAGGCTTGATCTTTTGTTTTGTAAATGATGTTGGTGGGGTAACCGAGGGGCCTACACAGTGTAAATGACGTAAATCCGGTAGGAATGTCGTTCATAAGCGTGTCGCTGCCCACCAAAATGGTGTCGTTTAGGGCAAATTCCTTGCCTTCTTGGGCGTAGTAG
>CAKRAM010000127.1 GCA_934294965.1 uncultured Clostridia bacterium | reverse complement strand
GTTTGAGTCCCCTATGAATTAACACTACACTCAAACCTCAAATTGCCTCAAAAGGCAATAAGACTCCACAAAAGTCCGAGGTTGAGAAAGGGACGCAAACACATTGCTAGTTAAATTGTACACAAATCTTTGTCCAAAATCAAGCGTTTTTCCCATTTGCTCTTGGGATAGTCCTTGTTTTCGAACATGATAACAGAAAATTTGTGCATAACAACGGATTGAAAAAAGCAGTCGGCTTGGTCATCGGTCAAAAAACTGCGAAGATTTACCGTAAAAAACAACTTATCACGCTCAAACTCCCTAACCATTTCAAAATAATCAAGAATCTTTTCCGGCAAAGAATTGTAGTCGTCCACTATTTCCAATCCGGAAGACTTGATAATTGAGGAAGGACTGATTTTGCTAAAACTGAGATTGCAATCGAACGATTGCGAAAGAGAAAAAAGAAATGCCTCGGTTGCCGACACCAACTTCATGCATTCCTCGTACCTTTCTGCCGTTATCGCCTCCTTTTCCAAAGCGGAAGCTATCTTGTTAAGCAATGCTTTTTTGTTTAGTTCAAACGGAAAGAAAGTCGATAATAGCTCAACATTGGAAGAAAAAGCAAGCTGTTTTTCGCCGGAAAAAAGTACGGATTGCTCGTCGTTACCTTCAATGGAAGAAGAAATGTCTCTAAGCAACTCGGAAAAAGCCGTTGCGTTTTCGATGACGATTGTGTTTATTTTGTCGTTGCCGGCAACAATTGCCGTGTCAAAAAACGGATGACAATACTTCATAAGATGATCACCCTTTCGTCGGAATCAATAATATCGGTTTTGTATTCACCAACGATGCACTCCATATTAGAAAATTGCCGTTCCGTTACGCACAACACCTGAACAATACCGGCAGGCGGTTTGTTCTTTTGAATTGTGTTTATCACCGAGTGTTGCGCCGACGGAGTGATAAGCATGCGAGTATAGACGGATTCCTGCAACATAAAAAATCCGTTTTCTATCAACAACTTTCTAAAATGACGATAGTGCCGTTTGTCTTCCTGTGTGTCTGACGGAAGATCGAACAAAACGAGTGTCCTCATAAAACGATAACTCATATTTTTCTTTGATAAAAAGAAATTTTAGACATGTCGCCTTCGTTGAGCGCCTCAAACACCGAACGACAGTAGATTTTGATACTATTCAAAACCGTTTGGGTGGCATTTGCAATTTTCACTTCTTGATTCAAAATACTCAGCAGCGCGTGTTTTTCGTCTTTTTCAAAAACGGTGGGCATGTTGGCAAGCACAAACCTATCAACAAGAACGCGATACGGCTCCATAAGGTCACAACTGAAATTGTACGGATTGAAAACGTTTGTGTGAAAAAGCCCCATTTGAGTTAAGTACCCGGATACGGCAATCTCCCTATTGAAAGCAGAAAGCAACAACCCGTAGCCGTAGTTTAGCGCAGCATTTGCGGCGATATCCGCGGTTCTGGAAAAATCCATGCCGAAAAGAGCATTGAAGTATACTTTGGCAGCATGCCCTTCGCGGTTGGTTGCGTCGTACTCTTCTATCTGCCCCACGTACGAAGACAGCAACTCCGCTTCCCGTTCTTTTTCCAACTCGCGCAGAAACGCCGCTTGATTACGTATCTTCTCCGCCACGATTTCGTTCCAAACGGCACCTTTTATGTCCTTATCCCAAGCTATTTGCATCCGAATTTTCCTGGAAGAATCGTAAGCGGTACGATACGGCGCCAACTCGGCAAAAGGAGAATATTTTTCGTCGCAAAAAATGACGCGCACTTTCTTTTCGACCAATGCTTGAAGGAGACACCCTGTCATCGCAACGGCAGGATTTTCTATGAGCAGTATGGCAATCTCGTCGAGGTATACTCGTTTGGTTTCCTCTCCGCGGACTACCATAAAGCCCATTTTCAAATCCAGTTTGCAACGATTGGAAATCACAACCGTTCGCCAACTCATAGCAGTGCAAGTAGGTTTTGAGATTTGTTTTCCCAAATGCCCGAAACCGACATATCTACAATGTAGGCTGTTTTGTAACTTTTTGTCCAGTTGGAAAGCCTGTAAGCAAGCACACATGCTCCGCTTATACCGGTAAGCTCCTCCTTATTTGCCGAACGAGAAAAGAAAGATACAACATTTAGAAGAATCACAACCTGTTTGTCTATGGATAACATTTCAAATTCGCTTTCTTTTTCTACAATTCGATGCGAATCAATTCCTGGCCGCAGCAAAAACGGCCTTTCCGACAACTTGTTCGCCAGCATGCCATAAAGTTCTATATTTTTGTCCTTGGTAACAGCTTCATACACTTTATCGTATTTGATGTTTGGATTCTTCTTTCGTTTTTCATTAAACGACTCCAACTTTTTGATATACGTTTCCCATTCGACAGGAAGAATCAACGGCATTATTGGCTTAAATATGTTCTGTCTGCCTCCGCTTGATTTTCCGCAAAGGCACATTCTAAACCCGTCGACCTCAAAAACAGTATTGACTTTGAGAACGCGTTTTCCCAAGGGGAACGATATTTCGTCGACTTTTTTGCCGAGCAGGTTTTCCGCAACGGAAAGCAAATAGTTTTTGGCAAATACTTCGTCGCCGTTAAAACGTTCCGCGACAAGCAAATCCACAGGAAGAATTAGCACGTCCGACTTACTGCCAAACTTGCACCGCACAAGCGAAAAGAAAGTTGCTTTTGTCTTTTGATATCCGCCGTATTTTTCCGCAGGTAAATAGGCTTTTCTCGGAATCAGCCCTTCGCCCTTCCGTTTTGGTTGTTGGTCGAACAAACCGCCGTGTTTACAATACGAGTAAACTGTCAGGTGGCAGTGGTTTTTCCTCACTGTTTGTTTTACTGCGGAAAGCGATTGCGCACCGCTCCAAATTTCCTTGCCCGCAACTATACGCTTGCGAGCAAACAATTCGTTGGTTTTGACGGAATACTCCCTACTTTCGCGGTTCAATAGAAACCACTGTTTTGTAAATACGGAATGATAAACTTGTCCGCACACAATGTTCAAATAGGCGTCCTTTGCGTGATGCAGGTCGTTGATTGCACGAGATTTGAGCAAATCGTACTCGTGACGGAACTCGGATGCCAACTTGGCTTTTACAAAAACGATTTCCGTTTGAGGATATTTTTCGGCAAGCAGCGTGGTTATTACCTTGGTGCTTTGCCTTGTTTCCACCAATTGACGATTGACAAAGCCCCACTCTTCTTCGGCAGAAAACGGAGTCGATCTGGTTAGGCGGTTGTACTTTTCTTCGGTAATCAACCCCTTTTCCAATAGACCTTTCCAAAAACTTGCCATGTTGTGTCGTATTTCCGCGGCAATCGGATAGGTGTTGTTTTTTTCGCCATTTATCGTAGAAAGCACCAGCACTTTGTTATTAAGCACGCTATCGTCGTCCACTCGCGATTGCGGATAAATATGATCGATGTTGTATGTATTGGACGAAAGCTCGTCAATACGAATCGGCCTGCCGGAATACATGCACTTGCCAAGTTGCATAAAGTACAAATACAACTTGTCGCTTTGCAATTTGTTGTCGGCTTGATCGCCGTAACTATCCAAGCGCCGGCGCAATTCCGCAACGTCTTCCTCTTTTACCTTGTTGTACAGGTCTATCAACGTTTGTTTTCGCGTTTTGGTGCGCTTGTTTTTTTGCTCTTCGGTTGCGCCGCGAGCCATTTCTACAAATATTTTTTCGGGAGCTTTACCCGTTGCCTTTACCACCTCGGATACGATTTCCAAGGTGCGAATAATGGGACGTTTGACCGCATTTGAAACGTACATTTCGTCCAATCGTTCGTTTAACGTTTGAGGATGTTCTCCGTAGTACTCGGCATTTTGTTGCTTAATCAAATCTCCGAAAGTGTATCTGTCGGACAAAAGCAACTCGGATAAGTTTACGTTTCGTTCCCACATAAAACCGATAACGGTATTCACTTCTCCGCTTTCGGTGTCGACGCCCTCGATACCCGTGAGCAACCGTTCGGACAATCTGCCGAAGTCCTTTATCGGAAGCGACCGTATGTATCGGCAATCGTCCTCCGATATTTTAGGATAATTGTTACTAAGCCATTTTACAAAACGATTATTATCTTCGCAGTATGTTCTGCGGCAAATAATCCGTTCCGCATCTTGCTCGGTGATCAAACCGCCGACAATCATTCGCTTAAACGCTATATACGACGAAAGAGAACCTTTGATATCTTTATCGATGCCGCTTAACGTTTCGGCGTCCGATTTGGACACTCCGCATTGACACAAAAACGAAACCAGTGCGCGATACGTTACTTTTTTCTTTCTAGCAAAAAGCTCGCTGTATATTTTTTGCTTCAATCCTGTATCGATAGACACGCCGCAAAGCTTGATGTTGTTTATCTCGTTAAGAACGATAAACTTTTGATACAGCAAAGAGTTTTGAGGAAGTACGTCCTCTCCCGCAAGATAAGTACACGCGTTGGTCATTTTGTCTATAAACGCCGCTTCCGACGCGTCGCAATCAACTTTTTCGTCAAAATTCCACGGATATATTTTGCCCGCGGCTTTGCGCACTATCCAAGCATGTTCCCCTGACGGATTTAACGGGCCGACGTAATACGGCACGCGAAAACGCATAATTGCCTTCAACTTTTCGTCTGTACGGTAGCCGTTTTCGTCTGTTTGCGAAAGAAAAGGAAGATATTTGCTTGCTTTTTCGAGAATTTTCAAAAACTCCACATAGTACAATTGATACGGCAAAACGCGATTATCTCCGTTGACTTGCTTGGGCATAAACGTACCGTTTTGAATACGCGCCAGTATCTCTTTGTACTCTTCTTGGACATCTTTGACATCATCAAGCGACAAGGTTTTCCTCAAAAACGCACAAAAATCTTGCCGACTTCCGCATTTTTTGTAGGCGTCAATATTGCCTTTGACATTCTTTATGTTTCCGCTATACGCTGCATAATTGTTTGCCTCCACTTGGCGAAACACCCTTTTGTATATTTCGGAAGAATAATTACCCCTTACGAATTTTTTAAGTTTTTGCAAGTCCTCTTTATGCTGATTATACACATCGACCTTCGATTCGGAAATGTAACGCCGTCCACCGCACAAATCATCTAGCACTGCCCAATCCGACAACGCTTTAAGTTTACGCAACAATTCTCCGTCATCGCCGAGTTGTGCAAGTACCGCCTGATAGTCTTCCTCTTTTGCACCTAGCGAAAAAGTGCCTAAATCCGAGTAATCTGCATTTTGGTATAACTCGGACAATGACGCGCTACCGTCGGCAAGCAAATTTAAAATCGCCTCGACCGAAAACGGAAACGAACCGTCCTCGTTTTGTACAATCTTGGGAATCTTTTTGCCGTCGAACAACAACTTTTTGAAGCTTTCTTTTTTTGTTTTTACACCGTGCTGTTTGAGTATCGCGGCAAAATCCGTCAATTTGTCTTTAGAAAGCGACCAAGGCTCTATGTACGTTTCCTCGTCGGCATATTGGCGACAATAATCCAAAAAATCATCGTAAATCGGCGCGAAATCGAACATTGCCGAAACATTGTCCACCGACACTTCGCTAAGAAAATGGCCGCGATGAGCAACCAACCAAGCGCAAGCAAGATAAACCAGCCTAACGTCGTGAGGCATTTCGCTTTCCATCAATTCACAAATCAAGTGATGTATCGTGGGATATTTTTTATGATAATCTTTATCGGAAAAACCAAAGTCGTTAAAAAGACAACTCGGCTCGGAACTATCTTCACGAAGCAACGCGCTTTCTTTTATTCTACGATAAAAGTTTTTGTCGACTTTTTCTATCTCGCGAGCAAAAATCTCCTGCACGAGCAAAACACGCGTTTGCCGCCTGCCCAGCCTTCTTCGATTGGTTCTGAATGCACGCCTTTCGTCGCAAAGGCTCGCCTCATCAAATAAGGTTACGCCCCACATCGGTTCTCCGTGATGTTTTATCAAGCGATAATTCGACGACGTGTCCGTGACGGCATATCCCACCGAGTCCGTTCCAATATCCAGTCCTAAAAAATAATTTTCTTTATTTTTCATATTGACAAGCCTCCGCTTTAGTGTTATATTAAGTGTATGTTCATAGTCCCCTATGAATTAACACACTGGTTCAAATAAACAGTTTAACTCAAATCGTCGGTTTTCCGACCGCACAGCGTGTGCAATAACCTCCGTTAGGGGGTTATTTTTTTATACAAAGCCGATGCTTCCGATAACAATTTACCAATACATCTAAAATAAGTTCTCGATGTTTTTTGCATCCTAAAAATGTTTTTATTCACACACTACACACTAAATGTAATGTTGGTTTACGCAAATTGTTTATGACCTGTGCCTATTGTAGCATATCCATCCGCCAATGTAAACACTAGGTTTTTTTGAAGATTACGGCGCCTATGACTCCAAGCGAGGCTACTATAATTTTTGCGGGGTGTTTTTGCTAAAATTATACAATTTATAAACACAAAACGTTTTGCAAAAGAAAAACGCACCGCAAAATTTGTGCAACTTTGTGATGCGTTTTAGTATTTTCTCGTTCCGAGCCTTGTCGGTTACAACCATTTGTCCAGTTCTTTTTCCACTTGTGTCATTTTTTTGAGGTGCGGGCGATAAGTTTTGCCGCCGCGCACTACAAGCGCCAAATTGCGAAGCGTGGATAATTCCGTCAGCGGGTTTTCGTTGCAAACAATCAAGTCGGCGTCCTTACCAACCTCCACCGAGCCGGTGACATCGCCAACTCCGGCAAGTTTGGCATTCAGTAGCGTTGCCGTATGAATGGCAAACGACGGCGACACATGGCAATATTTTACAAAATAGCACAACTCGCGCCACATATCGTAGTGAGTGATATACGGGCAACCTGTGTCCGTTCCCAGCCCCACAGGCACGCCTTGACGCAAACATTCGCACGCCAAAGAAACGACGCCGTCGAAGACGATTTTTCCGTTTGTTTGCTGATCGTCGGTTCGGGGAAAGATGCTACGCTCGAATAGCGCATATGGCAGCGCCGGCGATATTGTCGCAACCTGAAAAGCGTTGTTCTTTTTGAACAATTCCATGATTTCCGCATCGGGCTTTGCGCCGTGTTCGATGGAATCCACTCCGTTTTGCAGCGCAACGCGAACGCCTTCCGTACTTTCCACGTGCGCAGCCACCTTGACGCCGAGTTCATGCGCCCTTTGACACGCAGCCTTAACGTACTGCGCAGGCATGCGCAAAACGCCGGGTTCTCCAACCACTTCCGCATCCAAAACGCCGCCGGTGATCATAAGTTTTATCAAGTCCGGCTTGCCGAGTGCGATTTTATCCACACACGCCACAGCATCTTCCGCGGACGTTGCCTCGTAAGCAAGAGAGCCTGCCATATGTCCGCACGGAACGGATATAGCCATATCCGACGCCAAAATGCGCGGACCGACAATCCGCCCCTCAGCAATCATATCGCGAACGCGCGTGTCAAAATCGGCAACGCCTCCAACGGTACGTATCGTCGTAACGCCGCTCATCAATTCGGTTTTGGCATAGCCTGCGCAAATTTTTAAGCCGATTTTCCTCATAAGCGCGCCGGACGTGATGAGTTTTACCAACTTTTTAGGATCACTCGGTTTTTTTCGCGGTTTTCCCGATGCAGGCAAATGCACGTGCAAATTGATAAGCCCGGGTAGTAAGTATTTGCCCGTCATATCTATAATTTCGTAACCGACTTCCGGCTTGCCGCCCTCCGCTATTTTTTCTATTTTTCCGCCCGCAACGTACACCGAACAGTTTTCCGCCACTTGCATGTTTTCGGTGCCGTCCAACACCGTTACTCCGCATATAACAATCTTTCCGTTACTTTTCATAGAACGCCTCCACACTCTTTTTATTGCATTATATACCAAACTTCATACGTTACAAAAAGTTAGAGGGATTTTTACCAACGGCGGAAAAAATTGCCGAAAGCAACGCCGCCGGCATGGGCAGCGTGTTGTACTGCGCCGAAAGATTGGAAACCAACGTTCGCTTAACAAAGGAAATCTGCTAATTGTACGTAAAAATTCCCGGACCGTTTTTGAAAGCCGCCCTGCTGCAAATAGCGCAAATTGCCGAGAAAAACGGTATTGAAGTTATCGACAAGGAATCCGCTTTGAAAATTGCCGAAATCCGCAAGAAAAAGTAGACAAAAATTGCACTTACAAAGTTTTACAAGCAAATTGCACCGAAATTGTTTTCGGTGCATTTTGTTCTTTTATGAGTTTCTTTGCTTTTCGGTAATTGCCGAAAAGGTGGCTTTTTTCTCTTTTCCAGGAACGCTCGGTTGTGTAGAGCGTACATGCTTGTTTTATCAATTCTATCGCGCAAGCAATCCGTTCAGATACGGAACGACGAAATTCGGAAGCGAACCAGCCAAAACATAATAGGCAAGAGTTAAAACAAACATAATAACGCTGCTTGCCGACGTTGCAAGACCTATTATGCCCAACACAAGAGTGGCAATCGGTTTTGCCCTACCTTCGCGTTTATTGCGCACAAATGTTTTTATGGATTGGATGCCGAAAATAATCGATATCACCATAGGAGCAATGAACACCATGCCGACGATAACGATACCGGCTTTTTGCAAAGTATCCAAAAGTCCAAATCCGATGATAACGCCCAAAACCACGCCGAAAAGCACACTTGCCGCATACGGCAAAATTACCGATAGCAACGCTTTTACGAAGCCGTCCTTTTTGCCCTCTTGGCTTACTGCCGATGTAACTTCTTCCGAGCCGTCCCCGAACACAAGTTCTTCGTTGCGACAGTTTTCGCACAATTCGGCATTATCTTCCAACTTTTTTCCGCATTTTCTGCAATACGACATAACAATATACCTCCTAGCCTAGATTGTTTGCGGCTTTGTTAAACATTTTTATAATATTATCCATCAATTCGTCGTTAACTTCGCTGTACAGTTCGTTGTCTACGGATTTGTAAAATTCTTCCAATTTGTCCTTTTCCGCTTTGTCTCTTTTAAGTTGCGACAGTTGCTCCTCGATTTGCTTTTTATACTTTGTTGCCCGTTCGGAATGCCAAATGCTGTCGTGTCCACCCAAAACGCCGTCCGTGATATAGTACTTGACGTTGGGATTTGTTATTTCCTCCCTGTGCGCGATAACCGATTGCGCCGAAAAGGATATTACGTTATCTTCCGTGCCGTGCGCAATAAAAACGGGAATATCCGTCGAATTGATGCCGTCAACGCCCGAACAATCGGCATATTTGCCGAACAATTCCTTTTGATAGGCATCCAAAAACGTTTTGGGAAGACCTTCCGCCGCCAACGATCCTGCATACTGATCGCCTTTTTCCAAAATAAGGGTATAGGCGTTGTTGACGGGCGCGACCGCCGCGCAGGCAACAACGTTTTTGTGCAGAGCCAAAACCGACGTTACCGCATAGCCGCCGCAGGAGTGTCCCCACAAAAACAGAGGCAAATCACTAAACTTCTTTTTGCTTTTGATATACCCCAGAGTGCAGTCCAAATCCACCAGCGACTGGCACATGCCAACGGTGGACGAACCTTCGGAATCGTACGTTCCGCGTCCGTCGTAGGCAAACACGGAATATCCGTGTTGAACAAAATATACGATAACGGGCAAATAGTCGTCGGCACCGGCATGCAATCCGTGAACGACCACCACAAGCCCTTTGGGACCAGATGCCTCGTAGTAGTAGCCTTTTAGTTTAACGTCGCCGACGGAATACATAAACTCTTCCCTTTCCACATACTTGCGCGCCAAAGAATAGGTGTACATGCCGGGATAGCACGCGTAATTCGGACGTTCGTACCGCGGAAAGAATGAATCGTACAACGTTATTGCGCCCAGCACCGCAGCGATGCCCAGCCCCGTTGCCGAAGCGATGAGTTTCGCAAGTTTTGATTTTTTGTCGGCTTTATCCAGCAAATCGGTAAACTTTTTGTAGCCCGACAAGAATGGATTTTTCGATTTCATTTTTGCCCCGAATTTAGTTTAATATCGTCCGTCACATTGCGTGGCGGTTGCTTTTTTGTTGCTTAACTGCCAAACGTAGTTGCTCATTGTGTTAAATTCGTACCCGTTTTGAACAAGCAACTTTACGAGTTCTTCCACAAATCCCAGATATGTTTTGCGTCCGCGGTTTACAAACAGCCTTTCTCCTGCGGAAAGATACTTTGTTTGCGGATAGTCGCAGGTCGTAAGTTCGAACGGATGAACGTAAAACACATAGGAATCGGCTATTTTGAGGTGGTTTTTTAGAACCGACTTTGCCGCAAACCGAGGAATCATACGCAAGTACGCGCCTCCGCCGACGGGAATTTTGCCAAACAACCATTTGCCCACGGGCGGCTTGATTTCCCAGAAGTCGTCCTTTTGGTAAACACAATCGGACAGTTTGGTAAAATCGGACAAGTCCACGTTGCCCGAGCGAGCCGCCGATTTGAAGTTTAGGGCGCTGGAATCGTACCTAAAACCGATGTTTTGCAACGCGACTAGTTGCTCGTCGGTTATGCCGAAACACGGCGCACGATAGCCGCTTACGGTCGCGCCGAATTTATCTTGAATTTTTTGCCGCATTTGACAAATTTCCGAAACAAAATCCTCGACCTTTTGCCCCACGGGCGAACGATGAACCAGCGCATGCACCGCAAGTTCGTGTCCGCCGCCGACGCAGCGAGAAATTACGTCCGACCAACTGTCCAAAACCGAATCGGTTAAAAACAGCGTTGCTTTTGCGCCGAAACTATCCAGCAAATCCACAAAATCCGCAAATCCTTGCTTGGCGTCGTAGTCGCCGTCATACGGTATGCCCTTTTCGGCAATGCAACTGGTATCGAAAAACGTTTCGACATCCATCGTTAAAAACGCGACTTTTTTCATTGTGCGTTTTGGGAGATAAAATCGCTGATTGCCGCGTCGTAGGACTCGGGCGAATTTATCCGAATGTGGGAGTGTATGCCTTTGTCGAACCACACCAACTTTTTGGGTGCGGGACACTTTTCGTAGAGCATGTTTACCGCTTCTTCCGGCGAATACACGTCCTCGCGACTGTACAAGAACAACATCGGCTTGTTCATTTTGTCTATGTAATGTATCGGACCGTGCTTTGCAGGGTTTTTGCCGCTGATCAAAAACTCGTAGAACATGACAAATTCCGTGCATGGATGAGGTTTGCGATTGCGCGCTTTGATTCTCCGCGCCAACATATCCCCAAAATGCAAATACGTTCCGTCCACGGTAAGACCTTCCAAGTAGTCCGGGGCATCCTTTGCAGTGAAAGCGTTAAGCGCGGTTGCACCGCCGATACAAATGCCGTGAAACCAAATTTTCTTCACGCCGCCGTCATGCAAAAACTTTGCCCAGACCAGCAAATCTTTGTATTCTTGCATGCCAAGCGTGTTATATTTTCCGTCCGAAAGCCCGTGCGAACGGTTGTCGATTGCCAATACGTTGTAACCGCTCCTTTTGTACGGTTCGGCAAAAAAGTAGGAATATACACAGGTTTCCATACGTCCGGGGACGATGATTACCGTTTTGTCGAAGCCGAAATCGAAGTACTCTCCCACAAGTTTGAGCCTGCCGTTTTTTACCGAAACTTGGCGGTGGTACCGATCGTTTTCCTTGCCCCATTGTTCGCCCTCGTCAAACATACGTTGTTGCTCGGGATCGTCCCAACTGCAAGTGCGCGACCACTTTTTTTTGTTAGTGCGCACCAGCAATATGTTGAACACCACAGCCGCCACAAACATATTGGGAATCACGTAAAACAGCAAAAACGCCCCGATAATCCCCAAACAAATATACAATGCAATCATAACCTACACAATGCCCACGATAACGTCGTACGCCGATTGTCCTCCGTACAAAAAATCCCTGCTCAAATCCGAAAAGCGTTTTTCAAGTCGCTCGTCGATTTTTGACTGACGTTCATCGGTGATTTTTGCGCCGTTCAAAATTATCATCGAACTTTTTTCGTCCAAATCGGGTGTAGCGGCAATGGCTTTTTCCAGCGCGGTTATCATTTCGTCGTCGGCAGATACCAACTTTTTGCCGATAAACCCTATGTACTGCCCGGCCTTGCAGGAAAACGTGCCGTCGGAATAACTTTTTACCGCTTTTGCAACGCACACGGTGACTATTCCGCTTGCGCCGTCCTTCATGGCGGCAATGCGTTCGCCCGTATCCTCTATGTCGCTTGTACCCATCGCCAAAGCGTAATAGCCTTCCAGCACCGACGCGGTGGGAATGATTTCCGTTTTGTCGCTTATGCCGCAAATTTCCGCCGCCTGCGCCGCCGAAGAAACGATGTTTTCGTTGTTGGGCAACACCACGATTTTGTCGGCATCCAAAATTTTGAACGCCTTAACAAACTCTTCCGACGGAGTATTCATTGTTGCGCCGCCCTTTATCACAACGTCCGCACCGCATCCTCGCAAGATTTCCGTTACGCCGTCACCGTCGGCAACGGCAACGATAGCCATACTTTTGTGCCGAATTGGTGCGTAATTTACCGGCGCGGCGTAAACGTTTTCGACAGTGGTTGCGGCAACTTGCTTTTGCCCCACGCGCTGCTCGAATTGTTTGCTTTGAAGTTGCATATTGTCCAACTTGAAGGAAATAAATTCGCCAAAGCCGTGCGCGTACGCCATTATCACTTCCGGCACAAAAGTATGCACATGCACCTTTACTATGCCGTCGTTTACAATCGCCACGACTGAATTGCCGTTTTTTTGCAATTCCGAAACAAACGCGTCGCGATCGAATTTGCTCACCGGCTGTTTGCGATTTTGCAATTGCAACAAAAATTCCATACAGTAACCGTAGTCGAAGTTGTCGTCGGCGTCGGTTTGAGGCAAAGCCGCAGGCATGGTCGTCGCGGATTTTTCGCCCGTTGTCCGAAGGGCAATTTCCTCCCCGAACATCGTTCTGGTCATCCCGTCCACGATGGCAATGTATCCAACAGCACCGCTATCCAGCACACCGGCGTCTTTTAGGGTGCGCAAAATTTCCGGAGTGTGACGAACCGACTTGCGCATTTCGGCAAGGTACATGGAAAAAACCATGTCGGCTGTTGTCCCCCTGCGAATTTGACTGCAAACGTTTTCGATACCTTCGCGCGCGACGGTAAGCACTGTGCCTTCCACGGGATGAGCAACCGCCGAATAAGCCGTTTTGTAAGCGGCAATCAGCGCGCTTTTGATTTCGCCCGCGTCGGCGAGGGAATCCCGCTCCAACTCCTCGGCAAAGCCGCGGAACAATTGCGACAAAATTACGCCGGAATTGCCTCTTGCGCCCAAAAGCATTCCTTTGGACAACTGTTTCAGGTAGTTGCCCAAATGCTTGTCCGATTCGGCATGGCTTATGCCGTTTTCCAGCGTTTGGCGCATGTTGTAGCCCGTGTCACCGTCGGGAACGGGAAACACGTTCATATCGTTTATTTCGCGCTCGTGAAGGGCTATGTTTGCAAGTCCTCCGCGAACCATTTTTTCAAATAAAGCACCGTCTATTCTTTGGATTTTCATATATTCCTGTGTACAAGTTACTGTCGCCAAAAACGCGCAACGTTTTTTTCGACAAAATTATTTTAGTTTTTACAAAAGGCAAGCCGTCATAAACACGTACAGCGAGTAGACAATCGTCAAAAGAGAAAGAGACGCGCCTACCAAACCGACCACGAAAGGCACAAAGGGCTTTTCGGCATCGTTTTTACGACGAATGTAGTTTTCGATTGTGTGAAGTCCCAAAAGCGTGCCGACGGCAACAAGCACCAACGACATTACCGACATCACTATGGGAGCGATGCGAGAGGAAAGCGTTGCCACGCCCAAATTTGTGAGCCCGATTGCCACCACTGCAAGCGCAACGGACAACACCGCATTGACCATGCCTTCTTTTTTGGGAGATTCCGCGCCACTATCTTCTTTGCCGAGGCGAACGATCGATTGCGGAAGTATGTAGGTGAAGCCGAACGCAACCACGCACGCAACTGAAGAAATCAATGTCATCCACATAACGGCGTTTGCGGTTTTAAGCGCAGTAAGAACCACGCCGCTGCCCAATCCGCTGGCAATGCCGGCAAACAAACCTTGCACCGCAAAGTACATTGCCGAGTGAGAAATGCCCGTGCGTTTTTCGTCGTCGGCTGCCAGCTGCGACGGAATGGAATACGCGACCGAGAAAATTGCGCCCACTGCGAACGAACAAATAAGTCCGCCGACAATGGACATTATCGTTTTGCCGACACCGTTAGGCATAAACGCCACGGCAAACAACGCAGCCATGGAAAGTCCGAACACCAACAGCACGTACTGAATGGCAAAGCGGAAGCCCTTCTTTTTGATAAGGTTGTTGTAGATCATCAACGTAAACGGAACGGGAGCGAATGCCGCCACCATTACGTAAATCATGCTCATGCCCGTAACCGAAAAATACTCGTTTATTCCGCCGAGGTACAGTTGTACGCCGAACGTAAGGAAGGAATAAACAATCATCCAGCAGATAAAATCTTTGTTTTTGAGGGTGTATCCGATGGATTTTATCAGGTTGACCGTTTGCGGACGATCGACGTTGCCTGCCGCATCCTCGTCACGAGTGGATGGCTCTTTTATCATAAACAGCGGAATGAGCATAAACAAAACAAGCGGAAGCAGTATCATGGATACGGCGCGAATGTTAAGTCCTTTGAGCATCATACCAACAACCACGTAGCCGACGATAAAGTAGACGATGTCGCAAACCGACTTGACGTTGGATATGTAGTTGCGGTCCTTTTCGTTGTCGACGATTTCCGTAAAGGTTGCGTAGTAACTGACCATCGTAAGCGTGTACGAGCAGTAGAAAATGCACAGCACAATGCCGTAGTAAATTGTGTTAAGCCAAGTTGCACCGTGTTGCGGAGTGAACAAAGCAAACGAAACATACGAACCGATAAGCACAACCAAGCCGATTAAAATAGTGGGACGTCTACGCCCCCATTTGCACTTTAGGTTGTCGGAAAAGGACGCCATGGGAATATCGATTATGCCGTCCAAGATTTTGGCAACCAAACTGAATGCCGCCCAACCGCCTGCAACGACAAGATCGATGCCTGCAAAGGTTTGATTGGCAATGGCGTCGGCGCCGAATCCCTTTGCGATAAGTGCGCTGCACAAAAACGAACCCATTATGATGTTAAGCAGGTTTACACCGAATGCCGAACATGCATAAAGGAACATTTGTTTTTTGCTTTTTAGTACCTTCATGGCTTTTTCTCCTTTTGTTATTTTGGCAAAATATGCTTGTGCGAATTGTCCTCGCCGTGGCACAAATCGCCTTTTTGTAGTATATGACCGCGGTTTTGGGCAAAATGACTTGCCTGCCGCCTACTTTGCCGACAACAATTCCGAAAGGATTTTCTTTTCCTCGGACAAATCAGCCGAAATGGGCTTGCCGAAATAGTACGCAGCCATAAGCCCGGGACCTACGTTGATTCCGCAAGAGGGATACACACTGTTCACCAAAACGGCTTTGGGATGGAATTTTTCCTCAATCATATTTTTGTAAACTTCCGCCTGCTTTTTGCGATCGGAAGTTGCAATCAAAATTATTTGGCCCTCGGGGTTTTCGATTGTCTTTTCTATGTAACCCAAAAGCGCTTTGTAGGCTTGTTTTTCTCCTTTGGCTTTGCCGATGGGCGTTGTTCTGCCGTCGTAGTCGAACTCGCCGATGGGTTTAACGCCTACCAGCGTGCCGAAAAACGCTTTGGCGTGGGAAATGCGCCCCTTTTTGGCAACAAACGAAAGGTCGTCCAACCAGCCTGCTTGGTGAACGCGGTTTTTGTTTTGTTCTAACCACTCGGCAACTTCGTCCACGTTTTTGCCTTGACTGCGCAAAATTGAGGCATAAATTGCCAAAAGTCCGAAACCGGAACTGAAACGGCGAGAATCCACCACTCTGATTTTGACATCGGGATATTTTTCCGTAACGGTTCGCGCCGCACTGCACATAAAGTTATACGCGCCGGAAAGTCCGGACGAAATGGACAACGCCAACACGTCTATGCCGCGCTTGGCGTATTCTTCAAACACGGCAATACACTCGTCGATATTGGGCGGAGAAGTGGAATACTCGTCCGGGGAAGCCTTAAGTTTTTTGTAAAACTCCTCGGAAGAGATAGAGTCCCAACTCAAAAAAGCCGGAACGTCTTTTCCGTCGGGCGTTTTTATATGCCCGTTGATGTATTCGATGTCGTATTCGTGACGCAAACTTTCGCCCAAATCGCAGTTTACGTCGGGCAAAATTACAAAATTTTTAACCATTTTCTACTCCTTTTCCGTGTACAAAATCTAATATTTCCTTGCGCACCGCCGCTCCGCCGATTATCGTCGACGTTGCATGCCCCGCGCCCCGGACCAAAATTATTTTTTTGCGTGATGCGCACGCTTCATAGCACCTTTTGCCTTGATCGAACGGCACAACGTCGTCCTCGCAGCCGTGCAAAAAGATGACGGGGATTTTTGTTCTTGCAAGGCTGTCCTCAACCGAAAGTTGAGGCTTTGCCTTTGCAAAACGTTTTCCGAACAAAAACGCCGCGCCGACAATCCAAAGAGGAACGTGCCTGCTTTTTAGTATACTGCCTTTAAGTTCGTCCAACGAAACAAATCCGCAATCGGAAATCAACGCCTTTACGCGCGGATCGGAAATTTTGTCCGACGCCAGCATTATTGCCGTTGCTCCCATCGATGTGCCGCACAGAACAATCTCCTTTGCGGGATAATCGGCAAGGCGCTCCAACCAGCGCAAAACGTCGTCGCTTTCCGCATTGCCGTAGGATATTCTTTTGCCCTGACTGTTCCAATGCGCGCGCTGCTCCACAAACATTACGTCGTAGCCGCTCTCGACAAAATCCTTTGCCAACACGCCGAAATTGTTAAACGGCACGGCATGCACGCCGTGAAAAAACACCGCCAACTTTTCCGAACCCGTGGAATGCAATTTTGCCGACAAGATCAGTCCGTCCGAGGATTTGCAGGTCACGTTTTGGTAGGAGAGTTTGCCGACTTCCTCCGCCGCGCGCAAAATTTTCTCTCGGCAGCAGTCGTAGTGAGCGTCTTCCAGCGCGTGCGCCGTCATCCAACCGTCCTTTTGACGGCAGAAAAATTTATTGTACATAATCGCGTTTACTATCGCGTAGGAAACGACAAACCCCACGAGCAAAAACGCAACTATGCCGAGAATAATATACAGTGTCAAGTTGCCTCCGAGCAACGTCGCTCGCACCGAGTAATACAAGCGGCAAAATTTGTTTTAGTCGTAAACCGCGACGCACTACTTGCTTTTTGCGGTTTTTTCGATGTGCGTGTGATAGTATTCGGCAAGTTCCAATTCCTTTTGCCGCAATTGCTCGCTTGCCACGTTCAAGTACTCCGAACTGCTCATTCCTTCCGGCAAGGAAAGGTCTATCGGCTCGCCAATCAACATTTTCAATCTCTTGAATATGTTTTTGCGCTTTTGAATGTACACGGGGATTATCGGCACGCCGGCTTTAAGCGCCATGAACACCGCGCCGTTTTTGAACTGCGCAACGCCTTCGTCGCGGTTGATGTGTCCTTCCGGGAACATGGAAACAAGTTGCCCGTCTTTGAGCCTTCCGATAACTTCCTTCATAAACGACGGTGAAACGTTTTCCCTGTCCACACCGATACAGCAAAACACGCGTTCGAACAAGAACTTCTTAAATCCGCTAGGGAACATTTCCTTTGCGGCAATGAAGTGATGCCGACGATAGTTTAGGCACATCATGATGTACACGGGATCGTAAAAACCCACGTGATTGGAAATAAGCAGCGCGCCGCCCTTTATCCGTTTTTTGGCTTTTTCGCTTATAAAACATCTTTTGGGACGAAACCAAACGTAGCCACCGACGGAAGCCGTGCCCCAAACGATATCACGCAAAAAATAACTCTCTTTATACTTTCTCTTGCTCATCGATAATTTTTCCCAATTCCACAATCGTTTGCCGCAAATACTCCGATATGGCGGCAAGGTTTTCTTTTTCGGACAAGTCGGCGTTATATAGTTCTTTTGCCCAAATAGGTTTTCCTATAACAACCTTTGCCCGTTTTTTGCTAAAATACTGCCCGTTTGTAAACACCGGAACAATGGGAACGTCGGCATACAGCGCCAAATACGTCGCGCCGGATTTGAAAGGCAACGGAACTTCCTCCCCTTCGAGTGGCAAACGCCCCTCCGGAAAAACACCCACCACTCCGCCTTTGTCCAAAATCTCCTTGCACTCCTGCATAAAGCCGAAGTCCGACGAGTTGCGATCCACCTTTATACCGCCCATTGCCTTCAAAAAGCCTCCGAGTAACTTTTTTTGAAAAAGCACTTCCGCCATTTGAAAACGCAACGTGCGAGAGAAAAACGTGAAAAGCATCGCCGCGTAGTCGTACAGCGAAGTGTGGTTGCACACTATGATTGCCGGCCCTTTTATTTTTGACGATTGCACGCTTTTGTCCTGATAGTATACCTTTGTGCGAAAAACTATCTTTTGCGGCAACCAACCGGTTATTTTTACGAACCAATTGAAAAACGCTGTCATTTTTGTACGTTGCTTATCGTCCGTATGTAGTCGACAAATTCATTTACCGTTTTTAGGCTTTGTCCGCTAGCCGAAACAAACGGCAACGGAAACTTTTTTTGCAATTCGGAAACCAGCGCAAAATAGTCCAAACTGGTGCCGCCCTCGTCGGAAAAGAAATCCGAATCCGATCCCACCGATTGCACGGGCTTATCCAATACGTTTGCAAAAACTTGCCGCACAAAGGAAGTCATAGCGTCCGTGCTTGCAACGGTTTGAAGCCGAGCGGTTTCCTCACTCATATCGGCGTACTGCCGCGCTATGCGTTTGCGATTTAGCTTAAATTCGTTTTCGGCAATAAGAGAGCCTTTGACTACCACAATTTTGCCCACCTGCGCCGAAAGATTGTTTTGTTCTATTTTGAGTTTCAGTTGAGTTTTTACGTTTTCTACGACGCTGTCGTCGGCAAACTCGTCAATGCCAACAACCAACACCGGCAGTTTGCTTCCGCCGCTTACCAAACAAAGTTCAACGCCGTCAATTGACAATTGTTCTTCCACTGCAACAGGGTTGATGTTTTCGCCCGTTACCGACACGATAAGGTCATCCGCCCTGCCGCAAACAAAATACCTGCCGCCGTCGCACCGAGCCAAATCCTGCGTGTCGTACCAATCGCCAAGAACAATCGTTTTGTCGTTTTGCAAAATATATTTGCAGCAGGAACTGCCCTTGACCAGCAGTTTGCCGCCCTCGATTTTGTACGATACCGAAGGAAACGGCTTGCCTACCGAACAATCGACAAGGTTTTTGCGCTTGGAAGATAGTTCCACCGAGGTTATGCCGATTTCCGACATGCCGTAGCCGTTTGCCAGCGTGTAGCCGACGTTGTTAAAAAATCGCAGCACTTTGCCGTCTATGCAACTGCCGCCGCTTATCATAAAGAGAACGCTGTTGCCGAACATATTTTTGCGCACTTCGGCAAATGCCTTTCGGGAAAACGCTCTGCCCAAAGCCGAATTTCCCAGTTTGTCGGCAATAGCCATCCCTTTGTTGAATTTTTTCCAAATTTTTTCGCCGCGCGCCTTGACTGTTGCGATTGCCTGCTTGTAGACGGTGTCCCAAAACAGCGGAACGGCAAAGACGTGGGTAACCCCGTGCCGTTTGATTGTGTTGAGTATCGTTTGCCCGTCAAAATCTTTAAGCGACACAAACGTTCTGGAAAAGAACGCAAACCACACATAGACGGCAACAAAGCCGAAAATGTGATAGAACGGCAAAAAGGTCAACAACTTCAACTGACCGTTATAGTGAGATTTTATTTGTTTGTTTTGTTTAAGCACGGCACGGCTGTTGTAGATTGTTTGCACCAATTCGTTTGCCGAATACGCGCAAATTTTTATCGCTGACGTACCGGAGGACAAAACAAAAAATTCTTCGCCGAATTTTCCGCCCGAAAGATATTCGCCCGACAAAAGAGTATCGAACGCGATAGTCGGAACGGAAAACAGTTTGCCGTCGGAAACGACCGACACGGCTTTTGCCTGCCGCAAAACCTGTTCGACGGTGGAATCGGCAAAACGAGTATTCAAAAGCAACGGCTTGAACCCTGCGCGGACTATCACCCAAAACGCCACTATCCAATCGGCGGAGTTTTGCATATACAGCCCCACTACCGATTGCGGCTCGACGCACACCTTGCGTTGCAAGTCGCTTGCCAAAGATTGAATTTTGTCATAAGCCTGCCCGTAAGTGATTTTTGTTGTTTTGACGCCGTCGGCCTGCTCGAAAAACACATTATCGCGCTCGGAAAACATCAAATTAAAAAGAGCCTCCATCGACTTGTCCGACTGCTCCAACAACTTGATTTTATAATCGACAAATGCGTCGATATTTTTTTGCCCTGCGATATTGTTAAGTTTCATTCTTTTCGTCTAACTGCGCGTTTTGGTGTATGGCGGCTTGTAAGTTTTACGTTTTCGCCGAGTTTTGCAAGGAAAAATGTTTCACATGCTTGCTTAAAAGCAAAAAACGTTACCATATTACGATATATTATACAAGAACGCACCCTTTAAGTCAATATTTTATCATTTATATTAGACCTGTAATTTGTGCAAAATCCGAGCATACACTTGTAAAATACAGCCTCTTTTACGTAAAAATTGCCTCACATGCAGGACACAACTTTTATTCCTCCAAAAGTGTTTGCCTATATTACGCTACGACCGTTGTGGTTTCGGCGTTTTTAGGGCAAATATGCAAAAAGCAAAACCGAGAACGAAGCATAGAAAAACGGACAAACCGCCACGCGCGATTTGTCCGCCATAACTATTGATTTTCTTCGACCGTCGTTGCCTCGGATGCCGTAGCCTGTTCGGCTTCTTGAACGTTTTTGGCAGGATAGCGAATTTCCACCAAGTGCGCACGCGTAAGCAAGTAAATAAGCGACGGAATTAGTGCAAGTTGAAACGCAATGCCCGGCAAAGAGGTTACAAAGTAGCCCGTTACCCAAGTTGCAAACGAATATCCGCCGGAAGTGTGAAATAACGCCTGAGTAATGCCGCCGACGATTCTGCCCGAGAGCATTGCGGCAACAAGCGATATGTACATATCCGCGTATTCGCTCTTTGTGCGAACGAACTTCATCAGCAAGCCGGAAACCAAACCGTATACGGCACATTCCGCCATCATTGCCGGCAATACGGCAAGCGACAGCGGCGGCATTTTAGTGATGAGCGAGGACATAAGCGGTCCCAATAAGCCGCAAGTCAGCCCCATGACGGGACCGCAAATCATACCGCACAACAAAACGGGAATGTGCATGGGACTTAATATTTGACCGCCGTTGGGGATAAAATGAAAAGCCAACGGAAACACGACGCACAGCGCCAAAAACAGCGCCGAGTACGTAAGTTTTTTAGTTGCAGACATCATAAAACCTCTTTTACAAACAAAATAGTTTTTCTTTCGTTTGCCGAATAAAAGTCATTTTAGCACCTCATTGCAAAACCGTCAAACGTACAAAGTTCCCTATTTGCCGATTTTGCCGACAATAAAGCAAAAAAATCCAAGAAAGTTTGCGGCTTACTCCTATTTTTTTATTACGTACCGATGCGTCTAAAAGAAAACGCCTGTTACGAAAATTTCTATTCCGATTGCAATAAGAATGCAACCACCCAAAATCTCCGCCTTGTTCCCCAGTTTGGTGCCGAACTTTTTGCCGATAAACGTTGCAGGGAATGTGAGCGCAAAGGTTACAGATGCAACCAACGCCACGCAAAGCAAAATTTCGCCTATGGAATAGTCCGCACGGGCAAGACCTACGGACAGGGCGTCTATGGACGTTGCCACTGCTTGCATAAACAGAACCTTTACGATGAGGCGCTTGGCGACTGTTTCTTCATCGTCCTTGTGATTGATTCCGTCGTAGAGCATTTTGCCGCCGATAAAGCCCAGGAAAGCCAACGCCACGTAAGGCACAAGTTTATCCATAAATTCAAATTTGGTTGCCAACGTGTGGGCGCAAAGCCAACCTATCATGGGCATTGCCGCCTGAAACAACGCAAACGTTACAGCCGAAAGCACTGCTTTGCCGGTTTTCATTTCCGGCTCGTTAAGCCCGTTTGCCATAGACACCGCGCAGGCATCCATAGCCAGCCCGACGCCCAAGCCGAGGCTAGTTAAAATCAGATCCGACGTACTTTTCTCCCTTTGTTACAAACAAGTTCTCTTTTGTATTATATTAAATTCAGTTTGCGATAACTCCACTAAACTGCCGCTGTCCGTACGTTAACCAATTGAGGTTTGAACTTTACTGCTTTATCCGACCGAAAACAAGAGTTTCCGTTTTAGAATAATCTTGTTTAGTAGAGTGTTTCAAAAAACACAATCGCCTCTTACAACTTGCCGACGTACCGGCGGTTTGTTCCCGGTTTTACAAAAACCAATAAGTCGATCGTGTGTTTTCTACTCGGCGGACTTCATTGCCTCCACCATATCCACTTTACGAACGATACGCTTCATCACCAAATTGACGATAAACGTAAACACGGCGGATATGCCGACGGCAAACAGATAACTCCACCAATGGATAGTTCTGCCGAACATAACCTGATCCACCTCCACGGTGGTAACCACAAACGAGTGCAGCCAAATGCCGATGAGCAATCCCACCAGCGTGCCTATTGCGGCAAGAATGTTGATTTCTCTAAAAATGTACCGCTCCACTTCTTTTTTGTGGAAGCCCAGCACGCGTATGGTTGCCAATTCCTTGCGGCGTTCGCAAATGTTGACGTTGGTTAGGTTGTACAACACAACAAATGAAAGCAGCCCTGCCGACAAAATTAAAACAAGTATTACGCCGTCTATACTCTTGATAGAGTTGTCGAAGTTGGAACGCAACGTTTCTACCGTGCTAGCGTACAGTATGGAGTTGGTTTGCATAAGCTCGGTGACGAAGTCAGACTGAACAACGCCGTCCGCCGTGCATATAAGCAAACTGCTGAACACCGGGGTGATGCCGAACGCTTCGGCGTAGGTTTCCGCCGTCATATACGCATACGCCATAACGTGATTTTCGGCAATGCCCGCCACCGTGACCGTGCCGTAGTAGCCGTCGGCGTTTTTCAAAGTTACCTTGTCTCCGACTTTTAGCGAAAGGTTATTGCACAATTTTTCGGTAAGCACCACTCCGTTTTGAGGAAATTCTATTGGCTTTTCACCCACACGGGTTCTTAAGCAAATAAAGTCGCCGAAATCCGACGTGCGTTCCGGCACGCTGATGGTAACTTCTTCGCTTTTATCTTCCACCGTGGCGCGACCGTTGCTCTCCATCACGCCGACGTAGTTTTTTACCAACGAACCGTCGGACAAAATTGCCGAAAGTTGCTCGTCGTTTTTCCAATCGGCGTTGCTTGCCATTGCAGTTGCCTGATAGCGGAAAATTTCGCCGAATTGCTTGTCCACGATGTCGTTTACCGAATCCTTTATGCCAAATCCCGTAAGCAGCAACGCACTGCACCCGGCTATACCGATTATTGTCATAAACAAACGCTTTTTGTATCTGAACAAATTGCGGCAAGTTACCTTTTGAGTGAACTTTAGATGATTCCACACAAACGGGATACGTTCCAAAAATATGCGCTTTCCTGCCGGCGGCGCTTTGGGACGCATAAGTTCGGAGGGCTTGGCAACAAACTCGCTCCAACAGGCCCAAAGAGTTGCCAAAATTATGCTGCTTATCGTAACGGGGGCAACCCACGCGATAATTTCCCAACGAATAGGAGTTACGCAGGTCGGAACTGTGAACATCATTGCATATGCCGAACTGATTGCCCACGGAAACAATTTGAACCCGACGGTAAAGCCCAACACGCACCCGAGCAGCGACGAGAAAAATCCGTACAGCAGGTATTCGGATAAAATTTGCCAGTTGCTGTACCCCAATGCTTTGAGCGTGCCTATTTGACCGCGATTTTCTTCCACCAAACGAGTCATTGTTGTAAGCGCCACCAAAAGCGCCACAAAGAAGAAAAACACGGGGAACACCTTGGAAAGTGCGGCAACCTTGCCTACGTTGCTTTCGTAAGTGGAAAAACTGACGGAATCGGCGCGAGAATTGACCGACCAAACCGCCAAGGACAGCAATTCCTTTTGCGAAGAAATTTGTTCCTTTTGCTTGGTGAGCGCGGCAATTGCCTGCTCGGTTTGCTTGTTTGCGTTCAAACTCGACTGCAAAACGGCGTTTGCGGTGTCTATCAACGTTTGAGCAAGTTGCGGATCTACGCCTTGCAAACTTTCTGCTAACTGCTTCATTTGCTCGGCGCGGATTTTGCCGTCCTCGGTCAGTTGTCCGTCGGCGCGACTTGCCGCCTGCAACTTTCCGACCAACGTGTCGAGAGATTGGATTTGGGAATCCAACTGTTCGGAAACGGTTTTTACCCTTTGCGGATTGTATTCGTCACCGATTTTGCCGATTTCCTCAACGAGAGAATTTATCAAATTTTTGTATTCGTCGGAAAAACAGTCCAACGCCTTTGCACCCTTGACTGTCAAAAACACGTCGGTGTAGTAGTCGTGGGTAAAAAAACTTTGTTTTGTGTAGACGTCCAACGATATGGTTCCAGTGCCTACGGTGGTATATTCGTGCGCAATGCTCAAACACAACGGACTATTGACAATGCCCACAACTTTAAGGTGCTTGTACTTGGCGTTGCTCGCGCCGGACAAAAGAGAGTTTTCGTCCGAAACGGTAAGCACGTCACCTATATCCAACATTCCGCCGAGGTATTTGCCCGCGGGGCTTTGCACCACGCATTCGTCGTCGGCAACGGGCAAAGTGCCTCTAACCAACTTAAAAGCGTTGACATCGCTAACCGAAGCGGGATCGGTTTGCGCCGTGACGGAATTGTCTATCGTAGCGTAAACTCGCGCCGTGTAGATGTGTTCCTCGCCTTCAAGCTCGGCGGCAAGCACCAAGTCCACGACTTTTGCGGGCATTGCTTTTTCCACAAAATCCAACGAAGAAAGTTTTTCGGCGGCTTGTGCGGTGATTCCCACAGGCGACTTTACGTCGATATCGTAGGCGGAATACCGGTCCATATAGGCATCGACGGTGTCGTACATATCCGGTGATGTGGCGGCAAGTCCCGCCATAAATCCCGCGCCCAGCGCAACGATGAACAAAATGGACAAAAACCTGTTCAGGCTGCCTTTGATGCCGCGCAATATGCTTTTTGTTCTTGCTTTCATACGCTCACCACTCTATTTTCTGCACGGGAAGCGGATTTTGATTTGTGTAGTTGGCTTCCGCCTTGCCGTTTTTGACTTTTATCACGCGGTCGGCAATTTGAGTTAGCGCGCTGTTGTGCGTGATAATGATTACCGTTTTTTTGGTTTGACGGCAAGTGTCCTGCAATAGTTTAAGCACGGCTTTGCCGGTGTTGTAGTCCAGCGCGCCGGTAGGTTCGTCGCACAAAATGATTTTGGGGTTTTTTGCAAGCGCTCTGGCTATGGATACGCGTTGCTGCTCTCCGCCGGAAAGTTGAGCAGGGAAGTTGTCCTTGCGTTCCTCCAAACCGACGCTACTCAGCACTTCGTCGGCGCTCAGACTGCCTTTGCATATTTCCGAAGCCAATTCCACGTTTTCCTTTGCGGTAAGGTTGGGAACGAGGTTGTACAACTGAAAAACAAAGCCTACGTCGTTGCGCCGGTAATCGGTAAGTTGCCTGTCGGTCATATCGCTTATCATTCTGCCGTCCAACTTAACTTCGCCGCTCGTTACGCCGTCCATGCCGCCCAGAATATTCAAAAGCGTGGTTTTGCCCGCTCCGCTGGGACCGACTATGACACACAGTTCGCCCTGTTCAATTTCAAACGAGATGTCGTCCAGCGCATTTATTTGCCGTTCGCCCGTTTTGTAGGATTTTACTACGTGATTAAATTCGATATACGCCATACTAGACCTCTGCACTTATTAGGGAAAGAATTTGTTTGTGATACGAGCCTTGCAAGTGTTGACTTCCCAAAAGCACTGCTTGAGACAGGTTTTTTGTAAAGTAGTTTACCTTTTGGAACAACTGCGCGTATGCGCTCTCGGAAGAAACGGCATTCAGGCTTGTTACAAGCGACGACGCCTCCCCCATACCTCCGTCCATAAGCGTGCAACAGCAAAGCATAAGCTCGTACGGCGTGATGCCGTCTGCCGACGTTCCGCCGCTCAATAAAGAGTACCTGCTACCGTAGTAAACAGTAATCGAGGGCGCAACGCTTTGAAGAATAGATATGCAATCCTCGACTTCGGCAAGAATGTGGTCCTCGTTCGGTTTCAAAACTATGTCCGTACCCAAACGAGCGAATCCCCATTTCTCTAGCGGCATTTTCGTAACGACGTCCGCCTCGTTTACGTAGTTGAAAACGTTACTGCAATCGGCGGCGTAAGTCGACTTTACCGTGCGAGGCGTTGCAAAAGTGTACACGAACACGTTGTTCTTGCCGTACTTTGCGTTGACAAACAGCGAAAGCAAATTTGCAACCGCCCCTCCGCGACTGTGTCCGCAAACAAACAAAAGCGGCTCGACTATGGCTTGGGAACGCAACTCGTCGTCCAGTTTAAGTTGAAGTTCGGTTGCCGCCGCCAAAAAGTTTTCGGCAAAAACCGAGTCTTCCCTGCCGGAAGACGCCACGTCGAAATTGGAAAACCATTCTCCGTCGGTTGTTCCGCGCACGTCTACGACAACCAACGTGCGGGTTTCTCCGCCGTAGGTTATGCTTTTTTTGCCCATCGTGTAGGCACACGTGTGAGAAACGTCGCCCGACGGCTTTTCGTAGTTATATTGCGACAAAACTTCCAGCCCTGCCGCACGAAAGTTGTCGGCATCGGCGGATTTTTCGTTTGCGCTGCACAAAAGCAACGCCTGTTCGGCAAGCAAATCGCTACGCTCGGAAGTGTTTTGCGGCAAATACGTTTGAAACGTTGGGGTTACCCTGCTAAAATCCGGTTGTTGCATTTCCGACGACGTATCCAAAAGCACGTCGCCGACGGAAATCAAATCTTCCTGCGGATTTATCGGCAACACCTTTGCGTTTTGAGGAAGTTCCTCCCGATTGTTGCAGCCCACAAGCGCAAAACAAAGCAAAACGCACAACAAAACCGACGCTATAACGTTGATTTTTTTCATAAAAACCTCTATTTTTGCGGTCACATAACCTAGCCGCGCGACAAAACCGTTCTACGAATTTTGCCGCAATTTCAGTATTTTTTCTATCGTGTTATTTTAGCAATTATCTATAGCTCGGTCAACCGTTTGACTTGTCGTAACCGAAAAACGCACAATGCCGCCGATTTTGTAAACGATAAATTTATCGCCAAAACACTAAAATAACGCTCCATTCGGGCAAACCGAAACGCAATTTTTGTTCATCATACAATAGCCGCAATTGCATCGTCGGTTGGCTCAAAAAAAGGTTGTTCCGAAAAACTCGGAACAACCTCAAAAATTATTCTGCTCTTTGCAATTTTGCGGTTTGATCGGCAAGGCGCAAAGCCTCCACCATTTCGCCGATGTCGCCGTTCATAAAGTTGTCTATGGAGTACAGCGTAAGCCCGATGCGGTGATCGGTCACGCGCCCTTGCGGAAAGTTGTACGTGCGGATACGTTCGCTTCTGTCGCCCGTGCCGACTTGGCTTTTGCGCGCTGCCGCATATTCGGCATCGGCTTGGGTTTGGTAGTAGTCGTATAACTTGGATTTGAGGATGTTCATAGCCTTTTCTCTGTTTTTGATTTGGCTACGCTCGTCCTGACAACTTACCACTATTCCCGTAGGCAGGTGTGTCATACGGATTGCCGATTCGGTTTTGTTAACGTGCTGTCCGCCTGCGCCACTGCTGCGATAAGTGTCGATTTTGATATCCTTATCCAAAATTTCTATGTCCACGTCCGGAGCTTCCGGCAAAACGGCAACGGTTATCGTGCTGGTGTGGATACGTCCCTGACTTTCGGTATCCGGCACGCGTTGAACGCGATGCACGCCGCTTTCGAATTTGAACTTGCTGTACGCGCCGTCGCCGACAACCATAAAACTGCCTTCTTTAAGTCCGCCCAGTTCGTTTTCTTCGATGTCGATTTCTTCTATCTTCCAACGATTTTTTTCGGCAAACATATAGTACATACGGCGAATTTCGTTGGCGAACAACGCCGCTTCTTCTCCGCCCGCACCGGCGCGAATTTCGATGATAACGTTTTTGTCGTCGTTGGGATCTTTGGGCAAAAGCAGCACTTTCAGTTGCTCGTCAAGTTCTTCCAAACGCTTTTTTTGCAACGAAACGTCCTCGTGCAGCAGCGCAAGCATTTCCTTGTCGGTTTCCGCCTGAACGGCTGCAAGACTGTCTTCCAGTTGTGCCTTTGTTTTTTTGTATTCGCCGTAGCACTCCACAATAGGGGTAAGCGCGCTGTGTTCTTTTACAAGTTTTTTCCAAGAATTGTTGTCCGCAATAACTTCCGGTTTGGAAATTTCTTCGGTCAAAAAGTCGTATCTTGCCACTATTTTATCTAGTTTTTCGGTCATAATTATTCTCCTCGTCAGCCTTTTTCGGCATTATGTTGTAGTTTTGGTGTAGCCTGTCGGTTACCTAGTGCACTACGCCCTGCCTACAACTCTTTTAACGTGGCAATTGCAATGCGGTCGTTGCCGCCATAGTCCTTTTGCACCGTAATATCAAATGCGTTTGCAAAAATTTGTTTTATATCTTCCCCCTGATTGTAGCCGATTTCCATAACCAAAACACCGTTTTTGCTTAGATGCGCAGGGGCGTTGTTTGCCAATATGCGGTAGTAGTCCAAACCGTCCGAGCCACCGTCCAGCGCCGTTTTCGGTTCAAAATCTTTTACGGAAGAATCCAGCGTGGCAATAACGTCCGTGGGGATATAGGGCGGGTTGCACACTATCGCATCGAACTTGCCGCCGATTTTCCCGAACATATCGCTTTGGACGAATTTTGCTTTTATTTTCAGTTTTTTTGCGTTGTATTTGGCAACTTTCAGCGCCTCGGCGGAAATATCCGCGCAGGTAACTTTTGCACCCTTTTCCGCAGCACACGTCAAACCGATTACGCCGCTTCCGCAGCACAAATCCAACACGGTTGAGCCTTTGGAAACGTGCTTCAACGCCTGCTCGACAACCAATTCCGTTTCTATACGCGGGATAAGCACGTTTTCGTCCACGTAGTAATCCCTGCCGAAAAACTCCTTGGTGTTTATTACATACGCAAGCGGTTCGCCGCTGTCCAAACGTTCCTTGTATTTTTGCAGGCGCAACAGCCATCCGAAAGGAATTTTCAAATCGCGCTCGGCGTACTTTTGGTCGATGTGCAAAACGGCGCATGTGAACCAATTGAGGTCGTTATGCCCCGTATAGGCAAGCAGTCCGCTGTCCGACACAGCCTGTTTGAACTCGGCAAGCGAAACGGGTGCAGGGAACTTTGTTTCCGGTATCGTTTGGTCGGCATCCATTTCCAAAACGGTGGTAAACGCCGTTATGGCAACTTGGCACATATCGTCGTCCGGCTCACGCGTGGTAAGTTTTTGAAATTGCTTTCCAAGCCATTTTAGCGGACGAAACAAAACAAAGTTGCTGGACGCAAGCAACATAAGCATTTCGTAACTTATGCCTGCCGTAACCGGCAAAAGAGCCACTTTTAGCAATGCTCTCAGCCACCAATTTTCGTTTTTCAAAAACAGCGTAAAGTTGCATGCGGCGGAAACCACGTCCAACACCATCATCAGTAAAACCGACAGCACCACAACGAACACGATAAAACTTGTTCCGCATCTATCGTGATAGCGACTGCTTTTTTGCACGTTTTCCACCGTGAGAGGCAGTTCGTTTTCGTAGCAGGAAATGGTTTTATGCTCCGCCCCGTGGTACATAAACACGCGTTTTATCTCTTTCATTTGAGATACGCCCACCATGTACCCGATTAGCACAAGCATTTTTGCAACGCCTTCCAAAAGAGATTTTAGCCACACAAACTTGTTGTCTTCCAAACTGATTTTGAAAAGCGCAAACACTCCGCGGGTGAGTGCCGTAGGCAAAAATACGAACAGCACCGCCGCCAAAGCCAAACCTAGCAGCATTGAAACCGCCATCATCACGCCCATTCCGTTGCCCTTTTCCGACGTGTCGATTTCTTCCTCAACCATAACTTCGGCAGATTTGCCGATGATTTTGGCGCCGTCCACCATGGATATTATCAAGTTTATGATGCCGCGCAAAAACGGCACCTTTCTGTACCAAGGCTTTTTTGCCGGCAAACGAGTGGATTCTACGCGAATTTGCCCCAATTCGTCCCTGACGGCAAGCGCCATCGACGAACTGCCGCGCATCATAACGCCCTCTATGACGGCTTGTCCTCCGATTTTTGTTTTCATTTTTTCTTTTCCTTTAACGCAAACCGAGCAGCGCGCGCCGCCCGCTTTGCAATTGTTTAAGTGGTAGTACCGAGAGTTTTGCATGAAGCGAGCATGGATCGCCAAGCAATACTTGCGATTTTTGCAACCGTGATGAGCAATTTGTTGTACGAGTTGCGCTTGACAACTTAAAAATCGACACGCTAAAATTTTAGCGTCACACGGATTGTTGCACAAGCAGTTAAAACTTACTTTCAATGCTATGCCTAGCCGCATTTCAACAAGGAAGCGCAAAAGCACAAATTATTGCGGTAAATCTGCAAGCGTTTGGAAAATTTTGCCACAAACAATAGATTTACTTCTTGCGGATTATTTTACTTCAACTAACTTGAGCGCGGCTGAACCAAAGCAAAATTGTCGCCTCTGCCGACTGACAATGTATTATACCAAACAATTGCAATAATTTCAACCGTTTGCACCGATAACGCGCATTTTGCGGGGCGAAATTAAGATTGAATAACGGTTGCCTTTGAGCAATCGCAACTTCCGATTTGCAAACCACACTTATAAAACTGCCTGTTATTTAAGCAACCACAATCGATAAGCAACCAATCATCGCGCCGAATATTCGGTTGTTCATGCTTCCGCATTGGCAAATTGTCATTTCCGATTTTTTAACACGTCCGGAGCAATACTTCTTGTAGCCAACAAATTTTTGTAAACACAATCAAATAAAATTTAAACTGTGTGATGTTAAAATTGAACGGTTGTTTATCTTTGAGCAATTTAGGCAGCCAATTTCCGAAGCAAAGATGCCACATATTTTGCAGTACGGACTCCTACATTAACAAATTGATTTTGATTTTCTCATACGTTCCGAAAACTTTTCTCGGCCACTTGCGCCTACTTTGACGGCAGGTAAACGCCCTTCTACCCGGAAGATCTCAATTGTTTTTGCAAACTCATTGACAACACGAACGCAAAATGCTACAATAATTTTTGCTTGTAAATACGGAAGTGTATCGAAGCGGTCACAACGAGGCGGTCTTGAAAACCGTTTGGGTGCAAGCCCACGGGGGTTCGAATCCCTCCACTTCCGCCAACTCCGCGGCAAGGCTCTTGTCGCAAAAAGAAAGGACACAAAAAACGTGTTCTTTTCTTTTTGCTCGTTGGCTTATGCCGCTACGCCTGCTCCACTTCTGGAGTACGAAATAACGTAGCGTTCCGCTTTGCTCCACTCACCGCCGCGTTGCGTCGGACGAATCCCTCCACTTCCGCCAATCAAAACCTAAATCGAATGCGAGAGTGTTTGGTTTAGGTTTTTCTTTTGCAAAAATTCAGAACTTATCGGCGTTTTTAGGCTTTTAGAGTGTCAAAGTTGCCGTTTCTTGGGGTTCGTACAGAAGGTTATTTCCGTTCGCTCTACCATCGAAATTCGAGCATTTCAAAGCAAAAACCCGACGTAAGCCTTTTCGGACTTTCAATCGGGTTTTGACATAGATATTAAGTTGTTTCGACTCATTATTGCAAAGCAGCCATATATTTTTTGCGTATACTGTTTTGTCTACGCCAGATTGTCGTGCGGTTGACGTTCAATATTTTGCCTATTTGAAGCATTGTAAATCCTGCCATCAGGATAGAAAGCGTTTCGTACTCTACTGCGGTCAAGTGCATTTTGGATATGAGGCTGTCAAAAGCGGTATAATCGTTCTTTTGCTCGTCGTCGAGTATTGTTTCGGGTTTGGTTGCAATTTGTTATTTAAGGCTAATTGTATTGAGCATAGGGCTTACAAAGTTTTTAGCCAAATATCTGTCGGCAACGCTGAAACACACTTGCTTTATAGTAATTTTTCTGCCCGTTTTGGTGTAGTAAACGTCGTCAAGTCTTTTGCCCATATGCTGGCAAAGGAACAACATTGCTTCTTGCGCAATATCATATCCGTCGGAATAACGGCTCATATCGTCGTTGGAACGGTTTATATCTCTCAACAGTCCTTTATAGAGATTATGTAAATCTTTACCGCCACGGACTATTACCGTTTTAATAGCACACAAGGCAATCACTTCGCCCATACGTTGCACATTTTCCGCCGAGATAACTCTGTCGTTATCTAAAACACCTTTTTGAAACTCTATCATCTTTTTTTACCTCCGAAGTAGTTTCTTCGCCTTTCGGCAACAACGGAAGTAGCACGGGGAAAAGATTTTTGTTTTATCTCTTTGCATTATGCAAGACGAAAGTCGACAAAAAAGCACAAAAATATTACGTTTGGATTTGTTTACTCAATGTTTTCGGTAATATTTTTTGCCGTTTACTTCCGCTTTTCTCTGTGCTACAACGCTAAGCCGATAGGAGAAAAATTCGGAAGTAATTCAAATTAGGCAATAAAAAAGAATGGTCGCCACCAACCATTCTTCGCATTTCTATATCAAGAGGCGAAAAGTATTACTTTCCGTTTACCTCCTTTTCCAAATTTTTACTTAACTTTGTGTATGTGTAATCATACTCATTGTATTTGTAATACCCAAAATTCATGTCAGGCTCTTTTTCTTGAGCCTCCGTGTTGATATATACCAACTTATTGATAAATAAAGCGTCATCAAGATTATCTCTAATACTTGCGAAGTTAATCGTTTGTGCTTCGAGATACATATCTTGTTTGTCCTTATAGTGATTAAC
>CAKRAM010000126.1 GCA_934294965.1 uncultured Clostridia bacterium | reverse complement strand
TTAATTACGTCGGTATCCTTGGTGGTACCCGTTTTGAAAGTTGCGCCACAAGCACATACATGGGTCGCTTTGTGATTCACACGAAGCGTTGACAACTTTATGGCGCAAACGAACAGCCCCTTGTTGAAAACTGCTTATCTAATAGATTCAATGCAACTATCAAATATGTTTAATTCTCATCACCTTGACGAAGGTATATTTTAACTAGATAACACTTACTTAACAAATGAACGCATTTCACTATTACATTACACAAAAAAACACCTTCCGCAAAGGAAAGTGTTTTTTTGTGTTTCAATATGTTTATTATTGAATACCGTAACGCTTCTTGAACTTGTCCACGCGTCCGCCTGCGTCTACCAACTTTTGCTTGCCGGTAAAGTACGGATGGCACTTGTTGCAAATTTCAACTTTGATTACGTCGGTATCCTTGGTGGTACCCGTTTTGAAAGTTGCGCCACAAGCACATACAACAGTCGCTTCGTGATAATTCGGATGTATACCTTGTTTCATTGTCGCACTCCTTAAATTTTTGTGGCTTTCGCCCATGCCTTGCTAGTTTACTACTTCCGAGCCGATTCGTCAAGCGTTTTTGACAATTTGCCCAAAGGCTATCCGAATAGAATAAAATCCGCGTCCTTGCCGATTTCGATTGTGCCTATGCGGCTGTCCAGCCCGACAAGTTTTGCCGGGTTGATTGTCCAAATTGACAATGCTTCCACAAGGCTTAGTCCGCAAAATGCCACGGTGTTTGCCAAACCCGTGTAGGCATCCAACGTGCTGCCTGCGCGAGTCGTTGTGCCTTTTACAAAGGCGTCGCCGCCCGTCACCACCACGTCGGTTGCCCCCAAAGTGTAATTTCCGTCGGCAAGCCCGGTTGCCATGATGCTGTCCGTTATGCCTATCACTTTGCTTGCGCCCTTGGTTTTTACAAGCAACTTTACCACCTCGCGATTGACGTGTTTACCGTCCACGATAACTTCGGCGAAAGCATCGCTTGCCATTGCCGAACCGACCATGTTGAGATTCAGCCTGTCCATTTGGCTCATTGCATTGCCGAAATGAGTAAAACTTTTTGCGCCGGCATCCAAAGCGCGATTGACTTCTTCCGCCGTTGCGGTGCTGTGTCCCAAACTTACAACCACACCGCTATCTGCCACTTCGGAAATAAACGCAACGGCATCCGGCAGTTCCGGCGCGACGGTTACAAGTTTGATGAACCCGTTTGCAGCCTTTTGATACTGCATAAACTTATCCACCGACGGTTTTTGCAAGTACTGCGGAGGCATTGCGCCGCACTTTTGGGGAGAAAGAAACGGACCTTCCAAATTTATACCCTTAACTTCCGGGTAGTCCTGCGCAAGTTTGCAAATCAGTTCCACTTGGCGGCAAATCACTTCGTCGCTGTCCGTCATCACGGTGGGGAAAACCGTTCCTACTCCGTGCGAAACGTAGAACTCCATTATCTTTTTCATTCCGTCCAAATCGGCGGTGTTAAAATCGTAGCCGTTGGCGCCGTGCGTGTGGATATCCACCAAAGCGGGCAAAATGTATTTTCCCGTGCAATCCACCACTTCGGTTTGCTCGTCGGCGACGATTTCCGGAGCAATTTCTATAATTTTTCCGTGGTTGGCAACGATGTCGTTTTTGGTAAGTTTTCCGCCGATAAGTGCAAGTCCGTTTTTGTACAGTATCATACGAGCCCTCGTTTGTGTTTTGCTTTATTATACAACGATTGACGATTTTGTCAAGCCGAACCGCCTGCACGGGCAAGTTACGACAACATTATTCGGTCGTTTTCGTCGCCGATAGTTTTGAATTTTTCCAGCAAGTCGGACGCGGTCAAATTGCGTTTTTCCTCGCCACTTGCTTCAAAAACAATTTTACCTTCGCTCATCATGATAAGTTTGTTACCGTAGGTTACGGCGTCCTTCATGTTGTGAGTTATCATCACGGTGGTTTGATTGTTTTCTCGTGTGATTTTTTCGGTAAGTTCCAGCACTTTTGCTGACGTTTTGGGATCCAGCGCGGCGGTATGCTCGTCCAAAAGCAACACGTTGGGCTTGTTGATTGTTGCCATGAGCAGAGTCAACGCCTGACGCTGACCGCCGGACAGCAATCCCACTTTTGTTCCCATTCGATTTTCCAGTCCCAAGCCGAGAGTTGCAACGATGTCGGCAAACTGCTTGGATTGTTTTTTGCCGACGTTCCAAGCCAGCGTGTGCCTTTTTCCGCGAAGTGCGGCAAGGGACAGGTTGTCCTCTATATTCATTGTAGCGGCAGTGCCTTTCATCGGATCTTGAAACACGCGGGAAACAAACGCCGCACGTTTATGCTCGGGAAGGTTGGTTACGTCCTTGCCGCCGATGACGATGCTGCCCTCGTCCACGCCGAAAACGCCCGCAATGCAGTTCAATAGAGTGCTTTTACCCGCTCCGTTTCCGCCGATAACGGTTACAAAATCTCCCTCGTCCAAGTGCAACGACAAGTTGGAAAGCGCAACTTTTTCGTTGACGGTGCCTCTGTGAAAAATTTTGGTGATATCGATAACGTCAAGCATGTTTGCCTCCCTTTTTGTGCCGTGCGGACGAAAATTTTTGTTTTAAATACGGAACGGACAGGAAAATTGCTACGACGACAGCCGACAACAATTTTAGGAAATCGGCGTCCAACCCGAAACTGATTACCAATTGGTACACCACACAGTAAATAATCGCGCCGACCACGGCTGCAAGCATTTGCACGGCAAAGTTTTTGCCGATTTTGGAGAATACCGCGCCGCCGATTATAACCGCGGCAAGTCCTATGATGATTGCTCCACGCCCCATGTTAATTTCCGCCGCGCCCTGATATTGACTTAGCAACGCACCGCTCAATGCAACCAATCCGTTGGAAATTACCAGTCCAACGACCTTTGCCACGCCCGTGTTTACTCCCTGTGCGCGAGCCATATCTTCGTTGCAACCGGTCGCGCGGATAGCGCAGCCGTATTGCGTTCCGAAAAACCAATACAGTAGCCCTATCACCACCACGGTGAACGCAACCAAAATGCCTATCGACTGCCACATGTACAAGCCGGACACAAGCAACGTGTGTTGACGAACGCTTACCGGAACGGTTGACGAACCCATTATTTTGAGGTTTATCGACCACAATGCCAATTGAGTGAGTATTCCTGCCAAGATGGGCGGGATTCCTGCAAAGGCGTGCAATGCACCGGTAATAAGTCCGCAAAGCATACCGGCAAGCAAAGCGCAAAGCATTGCGACGGCAAGTCCCGCACCGGCATTAAGCAAAACGGCAAACACCGCCGCCCCCGTACACAAAGAACCGTCCACCGTAAGGTCGGCAAAATCCAATATTTTGTAGGACAAAAACACACCAAGTGCCATTATACCCCAACATAATCCCTGCGCAAACGCGCCCGGCAAAGCGTTGATGAACGTCATACGTCGTTATCTCCTGTTAGTTTTTCAAATTATATTCTTGTTTCTTTTTCTTGTGTGAGATTACTTTTTTTCACTGATGTTTCGTGTTTTTTAACTACTCTATTTCTTGGTAATCGGAAGGAACGGTGATGCCCAACTCGTTGCAAATTTCTTTGTTAAATTTGTAGACGGGGTTGTTGTCGTAGGAAACGGGCATTTCGCTTACGGATTTTTGTCCCAACAATATTTGAGCCGCCATTTTGCCCGTTTCTACGCCCAAGTTGTAGTAGTCGATGGTGAGCGTAACTACGCCGCAACCTTTGCAAATGCCTTCTTCGCCGCTGAATACAGGAATCTTTTTGGGACGGCAAACGTTGTCGATAAGTGCGGAACTGCTGGCAACGGTGTTGTCCGTAGGAGCGTACAGTGCGTCACATTCCGCAATGGCTTGGCTGAGTACCGTTTGAAGCAACGACGCTTCGCTGAAGGGAAACTCCTTGGAGGCAATGCCCAACTTTTTCAATTCCTTGCCGATAACTTCCACTTGGTATTTGCTGTTGGCTTCCGCCGAACAGTACAACAATCCCACCGTTTTTACGTTTGGAAGAATTTCCTTTATCATTGCGGCTTGCTTGTCCAAGGGAGCAAGGTCGCTTGTGCCGCTGACGTTGCCGCCCACCGTACCGTTGAAGTTTTCTATTTTAAGCGCGCTGCCGTACTCCGTTACGGACGTTCCCAATACGGGAATGGTTACCGTTGCGTTTGCCGCCGCGTAAAGAGATGCCGTTGCGTTTGCCAAAATAAGGTCAACGTCCTTGGAAACAAAGCCGTTTACGATTGTGGAACACACCGTCGTTTCCCCACCGGCGTTTTGCTTGTCAAATTTGACCGTGCGGCCTTCTTTTGCCAATTCCGCCGTGAGCGCATCGATAAAACCTTGCGTTGCCTTGTCCAAAGCCGGATGCTGCACGAGTTGGCAAATGCCCACAACGTACTCCTGCTTGTCCGGGTTGACCTTTATTCCGCCGCCTCCCGTGCAAGCCGCAAAACACAACACACACGCCAATATAACCGTTACGGCTATTGCAAATACAGTCTTTTTCATATTATACCCTCCGCTATTAAATCGTCTTTTATTAAGGAAACCACCGTTAATTGTTTTTTGCATCCGCTTTTAACAACAAAAAAACTCTTTCCCGATTGAGAAAGAGTTCTATAAATTTGTAACCTCGATTATAAACTTATTTTCTCCATCAGCAATCGCTACTTTACTTTTTAGTAAAATAGTAGTAGTAAAAGTATGCGAATGCAAATGCTTGTTGGTTCATGATAAGTTTCCTTTGACAATTATGCACAAAGTATAATCTCCTTAAAAAACCTTGTCAACTGTTTTTTCGGTACAAAAACCAAAAAAAATATTGTCGAAAAAATTTCAAAGTAATATCCGCAATAGTTGAAGTTAGTATGAAAAATTACTCCTTTCGGTCTTTTTTGTTACGCCTTTTCCCGCTTTTTCTCTCCCTTTTCTATCATTTTTCGTTTTTACTCCACAGTAACTTCCGTTTTTCTCATGCTGAATGCAACCGTTTATTTACTGCAAAACTTACTTGGAAAATTTACTTTCGTAGTTAGCCGCGCGACGAACTTCGCAATTTGACGACTTTTGTTGCAATTTGAAACGCAGTGCAGTATAATATGCCCATACCGAGCAACAGTCCGCGACGCACGATAACGTTTCTTGCCGCAGAACAAAAACGCCGACTTTTTGGAGGAACTATGAATCAATCGGTTATAACCACGCAGGGGCTTACCAAACGCTTCGGAAGCACCGTTGCGCTTTGCGATGCCACTATCGAAATTAAAGAAGGCTCTATTGTGGGTTTGGTGGGCAAAAACGGAGCGGGAAAAACAACTTTTATAAAACTGTTATGCGGACTTATCCGCCCTACGAATGGCACTTTTAGCATCTTGGACGGGCAACGCACAGCCACTTCGGTTGCGGCAATCATAGAAAAACCGACGCTCTACCTTGGACTTAACGGATACGACAATTTGGTTATGCAAAGCAAGTTGCTTTCCCTGCCGATAGACGAAAGCCGCATTTGCGATTTGCTGGAAACGGTGGGACTTAATCCGCAAAACAAAAGCAAAGCAAAGGACTACTCCTTGGGAATGAAACAACGCCTTGCCATTGCAACCGCGCTGGTAGGCAGCCCAAAACTGCTGATTTTGGACGAACCCACAAACGGACTGGATCCTGAAGGCATCGTCCATATGCGGAGCGTTTTGGAAAAACTGAACAAAGAACAGGGCGTTACAATCATAATATCCAGCCATATACTTTCGGAACTATCCAAACTTGCAACCGACTACGTTTTTTTGAACAAGGGCAAAGTGATTGCTTGCGTTTCCGCCGAACAATTGCACAAAAACACGCAAAAACGCACAAGATTTGTTTTGAGCGACTACACTGTCGCGCAAATTGCACTTGCAAACTTCGGAAGCTTGGAAAAAGGCAACGGCTATTTGGATTTGATCGGCGATGTTTCCGCTTCCACAGCAATTGCCGCGCTTGCCGCTGCCGGAGTGGAGGTTCTTTCGGTAAATACCGTAGGATATGACTTGGAAAACTACTTTGTGGAACTTTTGAAAGAAAACAAGGAGGACGCAAATGAATAGTATCGTTTCGGCGGAACTTTTTCGCCTTTCCAAAACAAAATGGTACAAAACGTTGCTTGTTGTTTTTGCCGCAATTTGCGTGCTTGTTGCCGCAGTTATATTTATCGTAATGGCGCAACTGGTCAACGTCTACGGCGAAGCAATGTCCTCTCAGGTGTGGACGTCCTACGGACCGACGGTTATACAAACACTCCTTTCCGCCATGACGCCGCTCGGCTCCGTGAGCAACGTGTTCGTGCTGATTTCCGTTTCGGTGTTCGTTTGCAAGGAGTTGAATCAAAGAACCGTTTCCAACGCATTGGTGGCAGGCAAAAGCCGCGCGCAAGTGTTTTTTGCATATTTGTGTGTGGGAGCAATCATCGGCGCGTCGTTCTATGTTGTTTTTGCGGTTGTTTGCGGCGTTTGCACTCCGATAATTTGTTCTCTTGCCGGCATTGCCGCGAGCAAAGCAATTTCGGCATACTCTACCTGCCTTTTGCTGGGACTGCTTTCCACCGCTTTTTGCGTAAGCGTGGTTGTGCTGTTTGCCTTTGTGACAAAATCGCAGGGCGGCTCCATAATGCTTCCGCTGGTTGCCTGCGTATTTTTGCCGTCGGCAATCTCTACCGTGATAACAATTGCGGAATTGGTTGCGCAAGTTAACGGATACGTTATCTCCGCCGTTACGCTATCCTGGATACCGATCTACAACATAACGTTGTTCAACCCGTTTGCCGCCGATTGCTGGACGGAAATGTTGAAAATTGCACTGTACGAAGTAATTTTTGTAGGCGGATTTGTTGGACTGGGGTACTTGGCGGCAAAAAACGCCGAACTTAAATAGGAACAAACCGAGTTTCGAATTTGCAAAATCGTTTTGCGACAAAACAGCAAACAAAAACAATTTGAAGCAGCACGGCAATAAAAAGCAACGCACAAAAAACCGATTATCCTAACACAAAACACAGCACATAATTATTGTAGATTACAAAAAAGCAAGGGTTCAACCGAATCCTTGCTTTTTTGCTCTATTGTTGAAAAACTATTATAGGCAACTTTCTTCAATTTGCCAATTTCACTTCTTGGTGATAATAGATTTCTTGTTTTCGCAACTTGACTTGTGTCCGCGAGAAACAAATAACTTGACAATGGCAAACGCCATTATACACAAACTACAATAAGCAAAACAAAAGCAAGGGTTCAACCGAATCCTTGCTTTTTTGCTCTATTGTTGAAAAACTATTATAGGCAACTTTTTTTCAATTTGCCAATTTCACTTCTTGGTGATAATGAATTTCTTGTTTTCGCAACTTGACTTGTGTCCGCGAGAAACAAATAACTTGACAATGGCAAACCCATTATACACAAACTACAATAAGCAAAACAAAAGCAAGGGCTCAACCGAATCCTTGCTTTTTTGTTGTTATGGAAACTTGATTGTTCCGATAAAACGGCAAATGCCCCTTTTTACGCAAATCCGTTTTGACAAGGTTCAAATGTCTACAAAACCTAATCGTGCAACAAAACGCAACGTCGCTTCTCTTTTGATGTTTATTGCAAAACACACTACCGATTTTGCCAGCGACCGCCTTAAACAAAACAACGGTTCATAAAAGTCAACAGTCCCGCTACAAATGCATTTGAACCCGTCAAAGTGTTTTTGCGACGAAAACGTTTTGTTTAACCTACTTTCCGAGTTCGGTCAAAAATGCCGAAATACAAAACGTCATCGTGTTTACGTCGCCATATCCGCAGGTCTCGCAAGCAGAGTGCATTGCCAATTGTGCAATGCCAACGTCACAAGCCTTTATGCCCAACGTGCGCGCCGTAACCAAGCCCAAAGTAGAGCCGCACCGCACGTCGCTTTTGTTGTACAAATCCTGAAATGGCACGTTTACCTTGTTCAAAATGTTTTTGAGTGTGGCAGCAGTAAGTCCGTCGGTGGAATAGTTGACGTGATGCTTGATAACGATTCCGCCGTTCATATACGCGCGATATCCCGGATCGGCAAGTTCCGGGTGCGCGGGGTGTGCCGCGTGTCCATTGTCCACCGAAAGCACCATTCCGTTTTCGCGAGCGGCAAACGCTTGTTCTTCCGTCATCGAAAGTCCACTTGCAATCTTTTGCAAAACCTGCTCGATAAAGTTGGGAGAGCCTTGCACCGTTCCGCTGCCGATTTCTTCGTTGTCCAAGCAGGCAACTACCGCGATGTTGTCGCTTTGAAGATTATTCAGTGCAGCCAAAGAAGCGTACACACTGGTAAGATTATCCAATCTGGGGGAACACAAAAATTCCCCGTTTACGCCGGCTACAAAACTGCCGCTTGCGGGAACTACGTACAAATCCGCGTCCAAAACGGTTTTGTCCGTAAGCGAGGCGTACAGTTGTTGCTCGTTTTGGCCAAACAGCGGAGCAAAATCGACTTGCGCGTTCAACGTAAGATTTTCGTTTGCGGAGGGATTTAGGTGAATTGCCACGCCGGGAATAACCACGTTGTACGGGCTGACGGTCAAAATTTGTTCCACGCCGTTTTCTCCCTGCACGAGCAGTCTGCCCGCAACGACAAGTTGCCTGTCCAAAAACGTGTGCCACAAACCGCCTCCGTAACGCTCCACGTTGAGTCTGTTTGCCGTTTTGTTAAGCAACAACTTTTCTCCCTTGATTTTCAAAGAAGGACTGTCGGTGTGGTTTTCGCAAATGGCAAACGTTTTGTTTTTGCCTACCGAAAACGCAACAACCGAACTGCCGTTGCGCGTAACGTAGTACTTGCCGCCGATATGTAGATTCCATTTTTCGCCAAGTTGCAAAGGCTCGTAGCCCATATCCGTAAGCAACTTTACCGCATTTGCCGTAGTGTGGTATGCCGTATAACTTGTGTCCAAAAATTGTTGAATTGTCATCATTGCTCTATTTCTCCGTCGTTTGATTTTTAATTTGATTTACAACATGCGTTGCGTACGCTTTTGCCACATTTACGCCGCACACTCGCTCGGCTTCGCCGAACATTGCATTGCTGTTGACCTCGCATATTTGTGGCTTTTCGCCCAAAAGGACGTCCACGCCACAGTAGTCCAGTCCGATAATTTGCGCCGCCTTTACGCACATTTCTGCAATATCGTCCGGCACCGAGGTTGCCTTACCCACTCCGCCGAGTTGAACGTTGGAGCGAAAATCTTTGTCGTTTTGACGTATCATTCCGCAAACGACCTTTCCGCCGATAACGATAACGCGCATATCCTTGCCGTAACTATCCGAAACGTAGCGTTGAAACAAGCAAGGCTTATTTTTCCACAACGTTACAAGGCTTTTTAGCTCGGTTTGACCGGTTACCAAAGCCACCTGTTCCCCAAAGCCTCCGTAACACTGCTTTACCACCAACGGCAACCCCAGTTTTTGCACGACTCTGCCGATGTATTCGTCGGAAATTTCGGCATTGAGCGAATAGCACAGCGCACCGGGGAGAGTGTCCGGCATGGGAATTCCGCAATTTGCAAGCGTTATATGCGTAAGCATTTTATCGTCGCAAATTTCGGTTGCTTCGGCACGATTGAACAGCCGCACGCCACATTTTTCCAACATACGCGCGACGTACTTATCCTTGTCGAAGTACATCACGAAATCGGCGTCGATATTGTAGCGCAAATCGCCACCATTGAGCGTTGCGGCAAAGTTGTCGTTGCCCACAACCGAAACGTTGACGCCGAGATTGGCAAACTCCGCGAACATTCGGTCTATTTTGTACAATTGCGCCTTGTTTTTGTCGTAGGCGTTAACCAAAATTACACCTTTCATAACCGAAATTGTAGCACATTGCGCGGTAATAGTCAATTACGGAAGAGGCTATGTTGCTGCTGCGTTTTTGACACAGCCTAAAACAAAAAGCCGCATCGTCGGATTACGAATACGACTTTGAAATTTTACGGATTTTACAAAATTAGGTCATTGCCTCATTTGCCGGATAACAACTTTTCCTTATCGGTTTTGCCAAAAGTCAATCGTCGGTTGCAACGACGGAAAAATCGTATTGCAAGTCGGCTGTCGGGGTGGAAAACAACTGCTTTGAACTGCCGACTTTTTGCCGAACGGCTTCGTGAAAACCGGACAAATCGAAATTGTTTTCTTCCTGCGCTTGAAAAAACGCATTCAGCAGCATGACGGTTTGACTTTCGACTTGGCGAAGAGATTCCGGCTTGATTATGCTTTTTGTTTTGGCAGCAAGGTCGTTTTCCTGATTTTTCATATCGGCTTCCAGCGGACGTGTTACCAGTTTAACTTTTAGCGAAATCTTTTTGCCGTCAAAACCGGCAGATACGTCCTTTTTGCTGACCTGCAAAGTCATTTTGTAGCCGTCCTGCTCCACCACATACAACTGCCCCGTCACTCCCTTAAACAGAACAGCCATTCCTTGCGCCTCGACGTCGGTCAAATCTTGCAAATACAACTCGTTTTTGAATACGGCAATGCCGCTTACGCCGAACACGGCTTCGGTGTCCGCTTCTGTGCCGTCGTCCGCGTTGACGGTAGGTATCCGTGTGACGACGTTCAAAAAACCGCTACCGTCGCCCTCCGTCTGACTGCGACAAAAACGCAACAAATTGCCGCTCGGCACGCCGTTTTCCTTAACTTGGAGCAGCATTTTTACCGCAAGGGAGAGCGAAACGCTTTTGCCGATTGCATCCGACGAATTTAGCACCGTTTCGGCGCGCCCGTTTGCCATGCATACCGAACAGGTTTCCTTTAGGCTTTCCGAGCGGATGAGAAATTTTAAGCAGGAGGGCAAATCCGCGCTTTGTGCGTAGTCCCTTCCGAAAACGACCACCGAGCATTGTCCAAGCGACGCTTCTTTGCCGCAATAGCGCGAAACGGAGTTCAAAGCATCCACCACGCTTTTGCCCTTTGCCGACACGGTTTTGCTGTACGTGCCGACTTCCTCCGAGCCGTTGCCCGGGGTAACTATTTCCGCAGTGACGGTAACTTCGCCGCCGGGTTCGGCGTCTATACCTATGCCCAAAACTATTGCCCTGTCCAAAATATCACTACCCTGAAACCCTGCGTATACAAGCGCAAAAGCGGCGATGATTGCCAGCGCAACGGCAAATCTTTTTATATTATTCATGCGGCGACCTCCGATTTGTTTTTTGTCGACTTTTGAACGGCGACGCGCACCAAAAGAGGCATGACAAGCGGCAAAGCATACTGCGCTACGTAAAATGCATACTTTGCGTAAGCCACGAACTTGTTCATAAACGCGTCCTCGTTAACAAATAGCGGCGCCATCAAAAGCGCGGCAATAACGCTTACGGTTGGAACATTGATTTTGGAAAAATTCTTTTCAAAAACGTAGCCGACGCATTTGTGCGCACAAAACACGAACACCGTCATTTTTATCAGCACGGCAAGAACCCAAACGGACATCGTTATCCAGTCCCACCGCCCGTTTGTGGTTTCCGCAACCGAAAACAACCCGATTTTGCTCATTGCAAGGGGCATATCTCTGGCAAAAGAACCATACAGCGCAACGAAAACGGCGTCGGTTGCCACAACCAAAATCGAACCTATCACAAAGGCGGTAAAAGTCGGCAAAAACACGTTTTCCTTTTTTTGCAGTTGAATTGCGTCCAGCACGACATAGAAAAACACGTAGTCGCTGAACCAAAAACCGCAATCCCCCGACGTGGCCAGTCTTTTGCCAAAACCCGATTCGGCAACAGGTAACAATTCGCCGAAATCGGCGGCAAAAAGCGGCGTGGCTATCAAGGTGACCAGCGACAATGTTATGATTACAAACAGCAACTGCCCCATGCGCGCTATGGCTTTGAATCCCAAACAAATGCAAAGAGAGGCAAACGCCACGATAGGAAGCACGAACAATATCCAATTTGTGTTTACGTCGAACGTGACGGAAAACAATTGATAACAGGACATTGCCAAAATTATCGTGCGAGTGATAAACATAACAAAAAATACGGAAAGCAGCAGTTTGGATGCAATTTTGCCCAGCGATTTGTTCAAAATTTCCGATATTCCGAGATTGTTTTTGTTAAGTTTTATCGCCCAAAGCAAAAATGCCAAGCCGACTGCGTCAAACGCAAACGAAAATGCCACTGCCAGCCAACTGTCGTGCCCTATTTGATTGGCAAGCACCGACGGCAATGACAAAAATTTTCCGCCGGAAAGCACCAAAAGCAGCAACAAAGCAAGTTGCTTTACGTTGACTTTATCCTTCATTTGCCCCTCCTGACCTTGTTCACGTTGGGAATGGACTTGGGGCGTTCCACCTGATTTTGAAGAGGACTTTCCAGCACGGCATCCTGCTTGTCGTGCGGAACGGCGGGTGCGTACGGAGCCAAAAACGGCGTTTTGTAACTTTGCAGCGAACACAAATAAACCGTTATCGCGAGCATTGCAAGCAGCACGCCGAAAATGCCCATAAATCCGCCAACCAGCGTGATTACCACACGCAGCAACGACAAAATGAGTGTATTATCCGGCATGGTGAACAACCCTATTCCGGACAATGCGCCAATCATCACCGCAGGCGCGCCGATAAGACCTGCCTTTACGGCGGCATCGCCCAAAACTATTGCGCCCACAAGCGACAGCGAAATGCCCACCGCCGACGGCATACGCAAATTTGCCTCACGCAAGATGTCGAAAATAACTATCACCAGCACCATTTCCACAAGTGGCGAAAAAGGTATGGCTTCGGTTGCGTTAAGCACGGTGATAAGAAATTTTAGCGGTATTATTTGATAGTTGTACATTTGCAAACAAACGTACAATGACGGCAAAAGCAAACTTGCAAGCACGCTGATGAACCGCAAAATTCTGTTGAGGGAAATCATCGAGGCATTTTCGTAGTAGTCGCCGGGGGACTGCAAGTCCTCGATGTACAAATACGGCAACGTTAACACCATCGGCGAACCGTCGGCAATGACAGCGATGCGCCCTTCCAACATTTTGCCTACGGCAACGTCCGGTTTTTCCGTCATGCCAACCCGTCTGAACAATCGCGTGCGATCGGTGTCCAAATATCGCGCCAAATAACTTGCGTCCAACACGCCGTCAATTTTGACGTTTTTTAACCGTTGAACGACGCTGTCCACCACAGATTTGTCGGCAATGCCGTCCAAATAGCACACGCAAACCGATGTGTTTGTGTACTGTCCGACGCTGACCGAAATGGTTTTGAAACATTCGGTTTTGAGCCGCTTTTTGAGGAGCGTCACGTTGACTTTTACGTCTTCCACAAACCCCTCGCGCGGACCGCGCATTACCATAGAGGTGGGCGGTTCGGCAATGCTTCGTCCAAGCGTCGTTCTTGCGTCCACGGCAAAGCATTTTTCACCTACAAACACTATGCAATAGCCGTTAAGATAGTCGGAAACGACCATGGAAAAACTACTGCACTCGTGAGCGTTGCTTCCGCTGCATAAACGCGCAAAAATATCCTTCGGCTTTTTGACATTGCAAAATACCAACGGATTTAGAACGAACTCGGCAATTTTTTTACTGTCGCTCATTGCATCGGAAGCGACAACGACAACGTTTATGCCGCAGTCGAGAATGCGCTCCAGATAGTCCTCCTGCCCGAAAAACAACATTCGAATTTTGGTTAACCAAGATTCGTCCGCATTGCGTTGTTTTTCTTCGATTGGAGGGCTTTGCTCGGTTTGCGTTTGTTCGGTTTCGGTTTTCTTGACACTCGTTTGATTGGCGTTTTTGCTTTTGGCATTTTTGGTGGCGTTTTCCGTTTTTTGGCTATCGCTTGGGCTATGTCGAGAATTGGTTTTCTTGTTCATACGACTAGTTTTGCCAACCGATGAACAAAATAGTCGACAAAAACACATCAAAACAGTGTTTGGGCATAAAAAAATCGCCACTCTTTGAGTGACGATTTTATGTTACGTTATTTTCTACGTTTTTTTTCGCTGCGGTACACAAAGTTGAGGGTTTTTCTGGGGGCGTTGGGCGTGTTTAGAATGTCGCTTTGACCTTTAAGACTTATCACAACGTGACGAGTGTTGCCCTGACCTGCGCTTTCCGTGCTGACGTACTTGCTGTTTTGCAATGCCGTGTGGATGATGCGTCTTTCGTATGGGTTCATCGGTTCCAAATTTACCGCTTTGCCCGTGCGTTTGACTTTTTGCTCCAAATTGTTTGCCAACTTTTGCAAAGCCCTTTCTCTTTTGGCGCGATAGCCTTCCGCATCCAACGTTACGCGTTTATGCTTGCTTTCCTTTCCGCCGAGTTCCAAACTGCAAAGGTATTGAAGCGCATCCAACACTTCGCCGCGATAGCCGATAGCCGAAGAAGTATCTTTGCCGCTGATATTGAGCAAAATTCCGCCGTCCCGCGTGCTTGCGGTAACGGTGCAATCAAAGCCCATTTTTGTCAGTACGGTTTGCAAAAATTCTTTTACGGCAATAGCGTCTTCGCCAAGTTGCGGTTGTTCCTCCGATGTTTGCTGCGGTTGAATTTCTTCCGCAATTTCGGTTTCGGTTGCCTGAACGGTTTGTTCTTCGTCGGCGATAACATCCGGAACGATTTCGGTAACTTCCACTTTGAATTGTTTCAAAAATCCGCCTTCTTGCAGAACGGTGACTTCAACTTGGTCGCGAGTCAACTGCAACTTTTCCAAAGCATTGTTGATTGCCGCCTCCAAGTTGCGTCCGCTTGCCTGAGTTTTTTTCATAATTACCTCTCGTAGTTAGCTTTTTGAGGCCCTTCTCCTTTTTGGGCGGCTTTTTCCAAACTCTTTTGCACTGCCTTTTCCACAGGCGCACGCAACGCAATGGTGGACAAAATGCTGAGGCTGTAGTTAACAACCATATAGATTGCAAACGCACCGGTGTACATAAAGCCGAAAACTGCCATCATCAAGGGCATCAAAATCATCATCATTTTGTTGGAAGCCGCTTGTTGATCGTTGACGGGAGCAGTTTGACCGTTGCGGTTTTTGCGTTCCATACGTTGAGAAATCCACAAAGACAGGAAGGACAAACCGATGGACAATATGGGCAAAATCATAAGACCGTTCCAATTGCCGCCACTTCCGCGAGTCCCCGTTTCCAAAACAGCACTGCGAACGTCGTTGTACAAAGCCTTGTTCAATTCCGGATTGAGGTCGGTCATGCCGACGGAAGCCGAAAACTTGTCGTAATCGCTCATGATAGTCGACCAAGTGTCCGGTTGCCAAACGTTTTGAATCCACAACCAACTTTCGTGATCCGCCGAGTACGACGCTTTTACCGCGTCCATTGCCTTTTGGCGAATTTCGGCAAACGCTTTTACGTTTGCGGCTCTATCCGTGCGGGAAGAATCGGTTGCTTTTTGCACAAACATTTCCCAAATTTCCTGCTTGGATTTGAAATCAACAAATTCTTCGTCGCCGGTAAATTTGGAGATGTTTGCGGCATAGATAACGTCATATTCCGCCTTCAAGGAAACGTACTCTTCCCCTTGCAACGCTTCGATACGGGTATCTTGATACACTATTGCCAACTTTTTGTAGTTGGTTACGCTGCTATACGTGGAATAGTCGTTCAAGCCGCCGAACATAACGAAGAACACAACCATGGAAATGATTGTAGGCAAGCAAGTGCCGAGCATGGAATATCCTTGCTTTTTGTAAAGTTTTTGCTTTTCCTCGTTGCTGCGTTGGCTGTTTGCGCCGTAACGCTTGTCGATATCGTCAAGCAGCGGTTGCATTGCCTGCATTTTTACCGCGCTTTTGCGCATTGCGAAACGTTGCCAAAAGTCCATGGGTAGCATGTCGACTTTCAATATTACGGT
>CAKRAM010000125.1 GCA_934294965.1 uncultured Clostridia bacterium | reverse complement strand
CTACTACGGTATCGTTCGTTTGGTTATCGAAGGAATGCGTACCGACAGTTTGTACTTGTACATCGGCACAATAGAAACGGATATCCGTATTTCGCAGTTGGTGTCTGTTTGCACAATTGCCTTCGGTTTGTGGACGCTTTCCAAAATTTCCCGCAGGCAAATTCACTCGTTGTACAGCAAAATGTTTAAGTCGGAGAGAGACGAGGTTGCCAAATCTCGTTGGATAGTAACCGCGCTCGCCGTTGTTTTGCTTGCTGTTGCAATTGTGATGTTCGTTTTGGGCGGTGCGTCCAAGTCGCTACTCGGTATCTTTTGCGTATTGCTTTGCGCTTATTGTGTTTTGGGCGTATTTTCGCTCAGCGATCGCCTAAAACTATACTGCACGGTCTGCGGAAGACGCAATCAAACCACGGATACTTTGGTTTCCGAAGCGAAAAGAGCAAAAACCGCAGCGGTTTGCTACTCTGTTGAAACTGCATTGTTGATTGCTGTGGCTTTGTTCAGTGCCATAAAGTGGGGCGCAATCGATAATATCGACAACGGCTATGTGTTGTGTGTCGTGTGTCTTCTTGCCGCCTTTGCGCTAGGGTACGCCAAACTCCTGCCGACGATTTCGGAATTAAAAAACTTTCCGAACCAAAACCAAGAAGTCGAAACGAGTTTTACCGCTGTTTGCGATTGCGGAAACACATACGATGTTACGCTTAATTTGTTTTTGCTTTTCGTTTTTCCGCCCAAAGTGTATGTAGACTACGGCGTGGAAGGGCTTACCGAATACGTGGAAAAACCAAAAGAGCAAAAGCCGGATAGCGCGGCAGATCAATAGCTTGTTTTTGAGAATTGCAAAATTTGTTCGTGGGCGGTTGTGGGCAGGTTTTGTGTCATATATCACTTCAATTGGAGAATTATTATGAGAAATCTAACGTTACTTACCGATTTTTACGAACTGACGATGATGTACGGCTACTATAAGCACGGCAAATCTAACCAAGTTGCTACTTTCGACGTTTTCTTCCGTCCTTTTGCCGAAAGTAACTTTTGCGTTGCGGCTGGATTGGAACAAGCGGTCGAATACATTATGAATTTGCGTTTTTCCGACGAAGATATTCGCTATCTGGCGTCGACCAACGCTTTTGACGATGACTTTTTGAATTGGCTCAAAGACTTTAAATTTACCGGTAGCGTTAAGGCTGTGCCGGAAGGAACGGTGGTGTTTCCGTACGAACCGCTTATGACGGTAACCGCTCCAATTTGTCAAGCGCAACTGTTGGAAGCCGCGTTGCTTAACATTGTCAATTTTCAAACGCTGATTGCAACCAAAGCGCGTCGTGTTTGCTATACCGCGTCACCTGCCGGTGTTTTGGAGTTCGGTTTGCGTCGCGCTCAAGCTCCCGATGCTTCGATTTACGGTGCAAGAGCGGCTGTTATCGGCGGTTGTTCGTCAACAAGCAACGTTCTGTGCGCGCAAATGTTCGGAATGGATCCCAAAGGCACACACGCGCATAGTTGGGTAATGTCTTTTCCGACAGAACTTGAGGCGTTTATTGCCTATGCCGACACGTATCCTAACAATTGTTTGCTTTTGGTGGATACTTACGACACGCTTCGTAGTGGTGTTCCCAATGCGATAAAAACTTTCGACTACCTAAAAGCTAAAGGCTATAAACCCGTCGGTATAAGATTGGATAGCGGCGACTTGGCCTATTTGTCCAAAGAAGCGCGCCAAATGTTGGATGATGCAGGTCACTCCGAGTGCAAGATTTTTGCTAGTTCGGATATTGACGAATACGTGCTTACCGCTCTCAAACAGCAAGGCGCAAAAATTGATATTTACGGAGTCGGTACGAGAATGATCACAAGTAACAACACTCCCAGTCTTGGCGGAGTGTACAAACTTTGTAACATCAACGTAGACGGCGTGGACTATCCCAAAATGAAGATATCCGACAACCCGATAAAGGTTACCAACCCCGGTATTAAAACTATCTATCGATTGTTTGACAAAAAAACCGATAAAGCCATAGCCGATTTGATTTGTTTGCAGGACGAAGTTATAGACGAATCCAAGCCGCTTACCATAACCGACGAATACGAGCGTTGGAAGTCCATGACTTTGACCGATTACTATGCAAAAAATCTCTATCATGACGTAATCGTCGACGGCAAACAGGTGTATAAACCTAAAAGCGTATACCAATTGCAAGCCGATTGCAAGGCGTCGCTTGGCGGATTTTGGGAGGAATACTTGCGTATCTCCAACCCCCACGAGTACAAGGTGGACCTTTCTTCGAAGTTGTACGAATTGAAACAAAAACTTATCGCCGAGGAGCGTGGTAATAAATGAAATTTAAGCGAGTGTTTAGGGGATACGACGTAAAACAAGTCGATGCCTATATCTTGCATGTTCAAGAAGATGAAAAACAGCATTCTCAGGCGCTGAAAGAACGCATCGACGAGCTTACCGAGGAAAACTATGTATTGCTTAAGCAAGTCGAACAGTATCAAACCGACGAAAAAGCTATTTCCAAGTCTTTGATAGATTCGCAAAAACTGGCGGACGAGTTGACTCAAGATGCCGAAAAATATTCCGATTTGGTATTGACGCGTGCAAAAATATTTTATGCGGCATGGAGCGCGTATTCTCAAACCTTGATTGCAACGCTTTCGGACGACGAAGTGAAATCCTTTAACAAAATTCAGGGAAAAATCGAAAACATAATTAATGCCTACGAGGGTAAAAACATTGCCGACGACAGTAAAGATCTTGTTCAAATGGCAAATAGCCAAGAGGATGTTGCCATGACAGAGCAGTTGGATATCACTCCGTCCGAAGCAACGATGCAACAACGGCTGCAAAATCCTATAGATAAGGTACAACAAGCGTCGGATTATACTATCGATTTGAGAGAATTGGCATCTACCGACCAATCGCTTGAACAGTTGTGCGCCGACTTGGGACTAACGGGCGGAAAACTGTGATTATTTGAGAGGGGTATATGTGGGAAGCTGTGCTTGACGCACTTAAAGACAGCGCAATAGTTTTGCCGTTTTTGTTGGCAATTTATATCGTTATAGAACTGCTTGAACGAAACGAAAAGGCGCGGCGCAAAACAGTAAAGTTGCTCAACGGAAAATTGGCGCCGCTGGTCGCCGGAGGTATCGGCATTATTCCGCAGTGTGGATTTTCGGTTGTTGCAACCGACTTGTATTGCAGCGACTATATAAAAACCGGTACGCTGGTTGCGTTTTTCGTAGCAACTAGCGACGAGGCTTTGCCGCTACTTTTGACCGATAAGAATACTATCGGCATTGTTTGGATAGTGGTTCTTGTAAAAATTCTATACGCGGTACTATTGGGCTTTGTAATCAATATTTTTGATAAACGTGTGTTGTCTACCGAAACTCCCAAAGTGGAGGAGGAAGGTTGTTGCCATCACGAAGTCGGCGACGAAGAACATCATGATGGCAACATATTTTGGG
>CAKRAM010000124.1 GCA_934294965.1 uncultured Clostridia bacterium | reverse complement strand
TGATTGCCGGCGTAGGCGGAATGATTGTGCAAATAGGCGAAATTCAAATAACCTCGGTTGCCTGCGCATTGATTTTGGGAATTTTGATTAACCTGCTTTGCGGCAAGTCCGACAAAAACAAAAAGGTTGAAACCGAACAAGCGGACGGCGCAAAAGAATAGTTGACCGCCACAAAATCTTCAAAAACAAAACTTCAACGATTGCAAAAATGCCGTTTTAGCGACGAAAAATCGAACCACATCGAGGAGCAACGTCGTTTGTAAGTCGAAGCCGAAAATCCCGGTTATTTAGTTAAAGGCACAATCCCGAGCAAATAAACTCCCACACGGATATATCGGCGCAGGAAACAATTGCTGCTTCAACCATTTACAAAAATGCTTAACAAACCCAAAAAAACTTTTCAGTCGTTGAACAAATAACCACACGAAATACAGCAAAAAGCCGCTCGGAATAACCGAACGGCTTTTGTGTTGTTATGGTAAAGTGTGCTTTCCTGCGCAATCGGTCAAAGATTTTTCGAGCAAGAAAGCGTTAACTCCGCTAATCGTTACCTAAATAGTAGATGGTATAATCGCTTATACCGACCTCCTCTACGCAGTTTTACATACTTGACGTACAAAAACGAAAGTTATTGCGTCAAAACCACAAGGATTTTGCAGATTTTGAACTTGTTTCGTAATTTAACTTCGTACGGTATATATGCCATTTTGGTTTTGAGGAAAACTGCCGAACCGGTGTTACTTTTGTTCGGGTTGTTCCGCAGTTTGTGTTTCTGCTTCGGCAACTTGCGCGGCAGGCTTTGCGAGCGATTGACCGAGCCCCGCCACGCCGTCCACCGGCATACAAAACGCAATGCCTTGCGCCTCGGTTTTTTGTCCGACACCGCGATACAAAGCGTGCATAATGTCGTCGCGAACGGAATCTTCGACGATGATCATAACGATTTCCTTTTCCGGTTGAACCGTTATGCCGAACATTTTTTCCGCTCCCAAATTTGCAGTTCCGCGAGCGTGCATAATAGTGCCGCCCTTTGCACCCGCTTCGCGAGCAAAATCCATTGCGGCATCGGTAAAGCCTGCATTTACGATACAAAATATTACTTGATAATTTTCTTTCACGATGTCACCTACTGAATCATATTACTTAAAAATTTGTAAGTTGCAACGCCAACGGTGCCGCTCATGGGTACCGAAAACGCAATACCTTTCCCTCCGCGTATGGACGAAAACTTTTCCTGCAAGGTTTCCAAAGCCTTTGGCGCGGCATCGGTGCGAATTACGCTGAACAGAACCTGACGTTCCTCATCCGCCTGCAATATGCCGAATTTGCCGTTTGCCGTACCGAACCCGGCAACCTGCAATTGCATGTTTGCGCCCAAACTTTGGATAACGTCCACGTAGTACTCGGCCTTGTTGCGGTTTACCACCGTAACCAGCAACGACAGTTTTATCGGAGCAATGTTTTTGGTATTTTTTGCCGCCTTGGATTTTTTTGTAGCCACGCTGCCCCTCCCTTACATAAATTCGATAATCTGCTCGTCGTCGGCATTCAAAATGCGGTTTTGAGCAATCTTGTTTTTGAGTTTCTTTGCAACTACAGCGCGGAAGCCCAAAATTTGTATAGTGATTAGCGGCGTCATTGCCACCATTGCCACAATTCCGAAAGCGTCGGTCAAAACGTTACCGCCCAACGCCACGCACACGCCTGTTGCCAGCGGAAGGATAAATCCCGAAGTAAGCGGACCGCTTGCAACGCCGCCGCTGTCGAACGCGATTGCCGTGTAGATTTTGGGAACGAAGAAACTGAGTCCCAAGGACAAAATGTAGCCGGGGATTAGGTAGTACAAAATGCTGAATTTCAAAACGATACGCAGCATGGAAAGCGCAATGGAAATGCCGACGCCGACGCAAAGCGCAATTGTCACGGAGCGTTTGCTTATCGCACCGCCGGTGACTTCCTCCACCTGTTTGTTGAGGACGTGAACAGCCGGCTCGGCAAGAACCACCATCGCGCCCAACACAAAGCCGAATACGATGACGATCCAAGGCTCGCAGTTGCCAAATTCCGTGCCCAATTTGTAGCCGATGGGCATATAGCCGACGTTGACCGCCGTCAAAAATACCACCAAACCAACAAACGTGTAGGCAATGCCGATGCCGATACGCCACAACTTCTTTTTGGGAAGTTTCAGCACAGTGAACTGCAACATCAAGAAGAACGCCACGATAAGCCCCAGAGCAAGCGCCACTTCCTTGGTTACCGAAGCCGCACCCGTCAAATAGGCTTTGGCAAGGTTATCCGCAATGCCGTATTCGGGCAAATCGAAGGAGGTGCTTCCGCCAGAAAAAAGCCCCAACGCGATTACCGCCAAAACGGGACCGACCGAACAAAGCGAAACCAAACCGAAACTGTTTTCGCCTGCGTTTTTGCCGCCGATACTTTGCGATATGCCTATGCCCAGCGCCATTATGAACGGCACGGTGATAGGTCCTGTGGTGACGCCGCCGCTATCGAAAGCAAGCGGAATGAAGTCCGCACCGCCGTTTTCCGCCAAAATTGCCGTCAAGGCAAACAAACACATATAAAAGAACGTGAGTAAGTACGAAAGCGGCAGTTTGAAAACTATCCTAAGCACTGCGCACACCAAAAACGCGCCAACGCCTACGCCTACGCTGACGATGAGCGTGGTTGCATCGATACGAGAGGCAACTTGTTCCGCCAAAACGGACAAATCCGGCTCGGCAACGGTTATAAGCACGCCCATGCAAAAACACACTGTGGGCAACAGCCAACTGCGTTTGGATTTGACCAAACCTGCACCGACGTACTCGCCCATGGGAGTCATTGCTATATCCGCGCCGAGGTTAAACAGCCCTATGCCTATAACCAACAATACGGAAGAAATGCAAAATGCCGCAAGTTCCTGCCCCGTTAGCGACACAAGCGGCGTGAAATACATCACCAGCACTATTGCAACTACCGGAAGCACGGACAAAAGCGCTTCTTTGATTTTGTTAAATAACGAATTGACCATTTGTTTTATTCCACAATTATTTTAGACTTTTGTGAGCAAAAGCCGATAAAAAGCCGTTACGCAAAGCAAAACTAAAATATAACACTTACCGCCTTACGCAGTTATAAAAAATGTTGTCGCAAAAAATCGCGGCAACAAAAGGAGAAAAAAAACGGCTTGTCGATGCAAACGAGGCTGAATTCGTTTGCGGGAGATGCAAAACTGATTGCGCATTATGCTGAAAGAGGAGAAAACTTTGTCGGCAAGCCGTTTATGCGAACATGATAGCATGCAAACCTTAAAATAACACAAAATTTAAAGTCTATTTTGAATGTTGCCGAAATATTTTCTCTTTCCGTGCAAAACTTTGCCGCATTACGACTTGTTTTTGATAAGCGCGTTTTGCCGCCGCTTTTTGTTGACCACAAATTAAGCTATCCGCACATTGTTCGACGGCACGTATTAGTGGAAAGCAATTACTTTTTTAGACGTACCGTTACAAAACCGCTAAACAGGGTTCCTAAGGAAACCTGTTGTTTTTTATTACACAAAGCGAAAAAGCTCCAATCTCTACTGCCATGGTAGCAGAAATTGCATTTGAAACAACAGCAAAAGTGTGCGGTAATTCCGCCAAAACACATCGATTGCCACCGGTAGTAGCCTAAAACAACCGTTTACAATTGCTTTCGTTTAACTTCGGCGGTGCGTGGTGTTTTGACGCGATTTTCGTTTCCTAATTGTTTGGAATATCGCCCACGCCGTTCAAAATGTACTTGGGGCGATAGGGAAATTCCTTTACGGTTTCCAACGTGGACACGCCGGAAAGTACCAAAACCGAATCCAAACCGGATTCGATTGCGCCGACGATGTCCGTATCCATACGGTCGCCGATCATTGCAACGTCCTGCGAGTGAATGCCTACGTCATGGAAACGCTCCATTGCCGCACGCATCATTAGGGGGTTGGGTTTACCTACGTAGTACGCCTTCTTTTTGGTGGCGTATTCCACGGGAGCAACCAACGCTTTGCACGCAGGCACTTCCCCTTTTTCCGTGGGGGTAGTAAGGTCGGAGTTGGTGCCGATGAGCTTTGCGCCCTTGTTTACAAGCACCGTTGCCTTTTTGATGTTTTCAAAGTTGTAGTTTTCCGTTTCGCCGATAACCACGTATTCCGGATCGACGTCGTTAAGCGTGATTCCCACATCGTACAATGCGTTTGTAAGACCGGCATCGCCTATAACGTAAGCCGAGGTTGCGCCTTGACTTTTTAAGAAACTTGCCGTTGCAAGCGCCGCCGTGTAGAAATTCTTTTCGTCCACCGTTAGTCCCATTCTTGCCAACTTTTGTTGCAATTCCTTGGGGGATTTTTGACTGTTGTTGGTCAAAAACAAAAAGTTTTTGCCCGATGCGTACAACCACTCGACGAATTCCTTTACGCCCGGCAGCAACGTGTTGCCGTGGTAAATTACACCGTCCATATCGCAGATGTAACCTTTTTTTGCTCTTAATTTTTCCATTCCATACTCCTTTCTATAGTTTACCGAAGCGCCGTGCCTCGGGGTTTGACAGTTAATTTGCGGCAAAATACGCCGCTTACACAAAAGCCGCAAAATTGCAATTTAAGCAAATAATAAATAATATCGCTTTTGCGTTTTGATTATACCATTTAGGCAAAGTAATCGTCAAGTAAAAACTTTGTAATAAAACTGCGACGAAAGTTGCCGCTCGTTACCATTTTGTAACGAAAAACAATTCGGATTGCACAACCGGCAAGCAACAAACGTATGCGATTTTTGAACTGCCGACGTATAACGCATACACAATCGGTTTACTCAAACGTTTTACACGGAACCTCTCTTGCCGAGCGATTGCGTTTTGCAGGCGAAAATGCTATACTGAAACGAACGAGAAGCAAACCGGCATGCGTTTGCAACAAAATAACGAAGGAGAAAACGATGGCATCGCGCAAAGAATATTTGGAGTTTGTTTTGAGACAAATCGATTTGGACGGCATAACGTACAGGCAAATGATGGGCGAATACCTACTATACCGCAACGGAATAATTTTGGGAGGAATTTACGACGACATGCTGCTGGTTAAACCGACGAAGTCCGCAAAGGAATATATGCCCGACGCCGAACTGCGACCGCCCTACGACGGAGCAAAAGCAATGCTGTTTGTGGACGAAGTGGACGACAAAGAATTTTTGACGAGATTGTTTGCCGCTATTTACGACGAACTTTCTGCGCAAAAGCCCAGCCGAAAATAATAATGCCCCTCGGCAAGCCTAATCAACAATCACAACACACAAAACGCGCCCCGACCGAACACCGATCGCGTTAATTGTAAAAGACAAAACCGATGATTCGATGCGGCAATTCTCCTGTGCTGTCTTTGATGATTGGCAATTAATGCAAACGTTTCAATTCAACAAAATATTCATTGCGCAGGCATATAGATTCGAGTTGAAACAAGTTTGAAGCAAGATTAATACTTATTTTGTACAATATAGCGCCACGCCTAATCGCCAAAGTCGCAAAATCCTTGCGAGTTTAGCGGTAAAAACGAAGAATAACACGGTATAGGAAAAGCGGGCATCGTGAAATCAATACCTGCCTTTACGCTTAATATCCGGTTTTATCGGCGATTAAAACTTAAATCTAACGCCGAAATAGTCTCTTGAAAAGAAAAAGACGAACTCCGTTTTAGTATCAGAGTTCGTTTTTTTTCTGTGGTGGAGACAAGGGGAGTCGAACCCCTGACCTTTTGAATGCCATTCAAACGCTCTACCAACTGAGCTATGCCCCCAAAGCCAGTACATTGT